>CAIYWF010000020.1 GCA_903929845.1 uncultured Chlorobiaceae bacterium
CCCGTCCAGCTTCGGCCTGATGACAATGCAGCTCTTCGAGTCAAAGTACTTGTACACCCTGCCAGCAGTCAGGTTCACAAACTGCCCGTTCATGTAAGCGGCACGCTGGTTCTCATCAAAGGCACGCTCAAGCATCGTGATGAATTGCGACGGCAGGTGAAGGTGAGGAATCGGAGCGTTGTCTCTTGTCGATGCACTTGGTCTGAGAGATACTCTGAGTTACCTCTGGAGAGCGATGTTTGATTTTTCTTTCTCGATCTGGTCATTCGTCCAACCACCGCCAAGGGCGACGTAGAGTGCTGTCGTGTCCTGCAGTTGCTGGGCTTGGGCCTGCAGGTAGTTGATTTCAGCCTGATGATACTGTATATCAGTGACCATGACCTGCAGGTAGTTAGCTGTTCCTGTCTGGTAATTAGCCTTCAGGAGATCCATTGCAAGCTTTGCATCCTTCACTGCTCGAGCTTCAATCGCAATGACTTCCGCATCATGCTCCAAAGCACGAACAATATCAGCGACCTGTGCAAATGCCGAAAGTACCGTTTGTTTATAGCTGGCTAAACTCTGCTCGTAAGCGTCATTTGCCGCCCTGCGTTGTGCTCTGAGTGTGCCTCCTTTAAATATCGGAGCAGTTACATTCGCGCCTAACCCCCAAATATTACTGGCACTGTTAAAGAGGTTACTCGCTGTATGACTGGTCTGCCCATAATTTCCATTCAAGGTAAAACTTGGAAATAATGCTGCTGTGGCGACGCCAATCCCTGCGCTGGCTGCATGTAACTGAGCTTCAGATGCAAGAATATCGGGGCGTTGGTGGACCAGTTCTGAAGGAAGAGATAAGGGTAACTGACGCGGCAGTGAAATATCCGTTAACAGAACAGTCGGTGGCTGGAATTCAGCCGGTGTTTTGCCTTCGAGCGTCGCAAGAAGATTTTCTGCCTGGCTTAACTTTTGGCGGAGAGGAGGCAGTGCCGCTTCAAGTGCTTTCAACTGGAGGCGTAATGTCAGTACTGCTCCATAGGTAGTGATACCTGCCTGGTATTGTTTTTCAGCAATGCTGATCTGGTCTTTTTCCAGATCAATCAACTGGCTTGTCTTGTCTATTTGTGCATGATATGCGGCTATTGCAATAGAGGTATTGACAATATTCCCTGTGAGCATCATGTAGGCGCCATGGGTTAAAGCCCTTTGCTGGTCAACCTGCGCGGCCAGCCCTTCAACAGCTCTTCGTTGCCCTCCAAAAATATCGAGCGCATAGCTTACCGACGAAGAGAGTGTTGTCAAATTGAAGATATTTGCCGGTGCTGAGCTGCCAATGGTTGCTGGCGAACTTTTTTGGCGGGTTTGACCAAATGTTGCGCTTAGTTGCGGATAAAAAATGCCAGAGCCAGCACGCAGGTTGTCCTGACTCTGCCTGAGGCTGGCTTCGGCCGCCTGTAAGCCGGGATTATCAGCTAACCCGACACTAACTGCGGCATCCAGTTGCTTTGAATTAAACGAGTGCCACCAGTTGGCTGCCGGGCCTACACCCTCATCAAAACGTTGCGAAACACCGGCCTGAGCTACGGTCTCTTTGGGGTCTCCTCCATGGTTGTATTGGGTTACCTTCGGCGCTTCGGGTCGAACAAAGTCCGGGCCAACTGCACAGGCTGATAAAAGAAGCAGCGATACCCCGAATGAAACGAGGAATACGCTGCCCCTGCGATAGCCTTGAAATGCTGCGCTATTTTTTCGAGGTATTATTTTTCTCACCAATGTACACATCAACAAGTTGACCCGGATAGATTGACACGCCCTTCTGTTTTTCAAAACTGAAAATAACCGGCAGTACCCGC
>CAIYWF010000021.1 GCA_903929845.1 uncultured Chlorobiaceae bacterium
AGCCGGGAAAACAATGAAACTGAAATTCGATTCAACCCTCGACTACCAGCTTGAAATCAACTGCTGAAAAACCTGCACGCAGTTCAGTCACGCCATAATGTTCCGAAATCGCGACTGCTTCAGGAAGATGGCATCAGATGTCTTGTTTATATGTGAAAATCCAGGCTGCGGCTATTCGGCAGGCATATTGATGGGGTGGCTCCTGACATTAAAGCTCAGTGGCCTCCTCGACGTACACAATCCGCCATTATGAGCACAAAAACCGGTAACTCTTTTGCTGATCCTTTCTTATTCTCCTGTTTCAGCAATATCTTCCCTGTAGATAAGAATGCAAACGGGAGCTACTGGGCCGACTTGTTGAAGGATGAACCAGAGCTGCGGCCATCCAGAAGGAAATGATCAACAAGTGCGAGCTTGGCTGGCCAGTATTTCTTTGTTTAATAACCAAATAACTTACAGATTTTGGTCACAGGGAAAAGAGGAGCAGTGCCCTCCCCCTGCATAAACAGGGCAAGTTAACAACTTAAACTGCTGTCTAAAAATCGGGGCTCACAATAATGTTCATTTATAGGAAACCTTTTCTACTCTTTTATTCGCCCTTTAAGCGATTAAGGCTGTCGTCGCTCTTATTCTTAATCCTCTTTGTTTCTTCCCAAGCATTCGCTAAAACTGCCACAGAAGTTTTTCAATTGGCATCTCAAAGCGTGGTCATCGTATACAATTACGATGCTGCAGGTGTTGCTCAGTCACAGGGGAGTGGCGTTATTCTACCTTCCAGAGATGTTGCTACGAACTGCCATGTTATTAAAGATGCAGCAAGACTGACTATAAGTTATCAGGGTAAAGAGTATCAAGCTACAGTCCGCTATACAGATGTAGACAGGGATGTTTGCTCTTTAGAAATCAAAGGTTTAGATGCTCAATCTGTAATTATGGGCAATACGAGTAACCTCCAAGTTGGCGCACGTGTTTACGCTGTTGGTGCTCCAAAGGGCCTTGAACTGAGTCTGTCAGAAGGTATTGTCGCAAGTTTGCGAGAAATAGAGGGTGGGCACTATATCCAAACCACAGCCCCGATTTCACCTGGATCAAGTGGTGGTGGTCTATTCGATGATGAAGGCCGTTTGATTGGGCTTCCTACGTTTTATTTCACCGAAGCGCAACAGGTGAATTTCGCAGTCCCAGTCGAGTGGATAGTTGATCTTCCTAAACGGCATTCAGTTCTTGTTACCAAAAGTCAAGATGAGATTATTTCAACAAGAAGTAAAGCTGAGCAGGGGGACCCACAAGCTCAATTTAGTATTGGCCGTCTCTATGATAAAGGTACTGGTGTTAAGCAGAACTATGCTGAAGCAGCCAAATGGTATCGACTTTCAGCTACGCAGGGTTTTGCAACTGCTCAGGCCTCTCTTGGTATAATGTACATGCTTGGCCAAGGTGTTATTCAAGATGATAATGAAGCAATCAGATGGGTGCGGTTAGCAGCAAATCAGGGGCTAGCTCCGGCACAATATCTTCTTGGATTAATGTATGAGAATGGCCAAGGTGTTACGCAGAATGAAGTTGAAGCTGTTAAATGGTACCGGCTTTCAGCAGATCAAGGCAATGCTCTTGGTCAGTATAATCTCGCTCAAGCTTATTCTTTCGGAAAAGGTGTTACACAAAATGACGCTGAGGCATTCAGGCTGTATATGCTTTCTGCAACCAAAGGTAATGCAGATGCTCAAGCTTCAGTAGGGTGGATGTATACTACTGGAAAGGGAATCACTAAAAATCACGTAGAATCTTTGAAGTGGTATCACCTTTCTGCTGATCAGGGTAATGCATTTTCTCAGAACTCCCTCGGAGCTATGTATGAATACGGCATAGGGGTTGTGCAAAACTATACAGAAGCTGTCAAGTGGTACAGACTTGCTGCCGACCAAGGAAAAGACTTGGCTCAAATTAATCTTGCACGTGCGTATGGTAATGGTAACGGCGTAGTAAAAGATTATTCAGAATCTTTAAAATGGTACCGGGTTGCAGCAGATCAAGGCAATAGAGATGCACAGTATGCTATAGGCTGGATTTTTTCATCTGGGGAAGGTGTTGCAAAAAACGATTCTGAGGCTCTAAAATGGTTCATACTTGCAGCAAATCAAGGTAATGCTGATGCTCAGAATGCGTTAGGCGTTATGTATGAAAGGGGGTTTGCTGTTCCACAAAATTATACCGTTGCAGTCCAATGGTATCGTCTTGCGGCAAATCAAGGTGATGCACGAGGAGAGTACCATCTTGGTATGATGTACGAGAATGGGCAAGGGGTTACTAAGAACTTTACTGATGCCTTAAAATGGATTCAGTTATCAGCTGAACAGGGATTGGAAGATGCAAAAACGAAACTTAATGAGTTCCGAAATCAACATAGAGAGGAGAGGGTTAAGAGTAGCACTGTTGTAGATAGTCAGGAAACAAAAGAATTTTTAAAAGCGGCAGCACCACGTATGCACCTCTATCCTGACTTTAAGAAGGTTGTTTATGCTAAGGACTTAGCTATAAGTAAGGATATGATTAGGTTAATGTCTCAAAAGCCATTAGCAGCAGATATTGCCTACTATTTTAGTAAACATAAAGCTGAATCTAAAGCAGTGTCACAGATGTCATATAATAATGCAGCGCTGGAAATTGATAAAATTGAAAAGCGCTTGAAAATACAACTGCAGAAAAAATGGGGTGGAAATCCGCCTCAGCTCAAAAAACAGATAAATATTGATCAGTATAAAGAGAAAGTGGCATCAGTTATTAAACAGCACTGGGAGTTTTCCAAGGCCCAGCTTCCAGGAAGCAGCGGTATGGAGGTCAATGTTCGTATAAATATTCTTTCTAATGGCTCGGTTAATCTAATTGTTTTAGATAAAAGGGCTTCAAGTGAATATTTAAATATTACCGTTCGAAAAGCTATTGAGAGATCATCTCCTTTCCCCGTGATACCGAATAGTTTAGGGGTAAATGATGTGTGGATTAGTTTTATTTTTACCTCGGAAGGTATTAAGTAGAAGTCCTTGAGTCTTATTTTTTTTTTACAGTATTGTCAGCGCTTTTGATGTTGGTGATAGAGTTTTTAAGTATACAAGCGGTTACTTAGTATAATCTACACGGAGGTATCCTGTTATGGATGAGAAAAATAATATGGAGCTAGCGGAAACGACTGAAAATTCCCTTGGAGATCTTTTTTTCTCATGGAAAGGGCGGATGAATCGATCAGAATACTTTTATACATTTATCGTAGATATTGTCGGATTTTTTGTGTCTACAATTTTGACCGGTGACATTTTTTCCCCTAGTAAACCTGATCCTTTATTTGGGTCGCTGACTTGTCTTTTGGTCGCTATTCGCGTTTTTCAGATGATTAAGCGCTTTCATGATCTTGGTAAGCCCGGATGGAGTGTTTTATTGATATTGCTCCCTCTTTACAATATTTATTTAGCTGCAATCCTTTTCGGGAAGAAAGGACAGCCAAATCTTAACGAATATGGTACTGAACCTTTAACTTCACCATGGAAACGTAAGGCTCCAAAAATCCTCGCTTCAGTTCTTGGCTTTGTTTTTTTACTCTTATTAATCGCATCAAATTATACCAAAAAGGACATAGTAAATCCTCCGTCAACTATCGTCATGAGTAGCCAAGACAAGAAGTGTCAGATAACCATTCCATCCCGCTTGAAAGCAACTACAACCCTCAATAAAATTGCAATTATTCAGGCCGTTGATAATCCGGAAAATATTGGAGTGATGGTTATCAGAGAGGATAAAAGAGATGTAAATTTTGGGAGCGTTAATGATTATGCTGCACAAGTCAAACAAAATATTTTAAACAGTTTAACATCTCCTAAAATCTCTATCCCGTTAGAGTTAGCCATGGACGGGAATAAAGGGATTCAGTATCAAATTGAGGGGACTTTTGATCAAACCAATGTTATTTATTTGCTGTTGGTGGTTGAAAGCCCAACGCACTATTACCAGGTTTTTGCTTTTACATCGCCGTCTATGTTTGAAAATGAAGAAAATGAGATGAACGAAATTATTCACAGTTTTAAGGAGATTAACTAACAGGATATAAGTGGTGTGTCTGGTGGTGTCCTTAAGTCAATCTTGGAGGGTTTATTGATTTCCACCTCCTAATAATTATCCATCGAACCTCTACTATACCTCTATTATGGTGATTCGCAAAAGTACATCAAGTGGCGCGTTGGACCCTAATCCTCGTTTTGGCTTGCCATTTTCACATAGCTACTACAAGGCAGCCTATTTTCTTCTTGAAGAAATCGAGTCGAGAATCTCAATACCTTTGGCCGAAAAGCCTTACGCAGACTTACTGCGAGTATTGGCTCAATCGTCTCTTTTGCCAGCTCTTTTCTTGGTACGCCATACGATTGAATTGATGCTCAAAGAGGTGCTCACCCTCAAGGATATTGCAAAGGAGGTCCAAAAGCCTAATGCACGTAAGCATCACAATTTCCAGAAACTTTGGGAGGAACTGCGTCTTGCTGCTTCTGACGACTTTGCGGAGGAGTTTAAGGAAAACGGCGTTACACTTTCGACACTGCTCGAACGCATCCAACAGTTTATAGTTCAGCTACATTCAGTTGATGAGCGGGGGACGACCTTTAGGTATCCCGAAGCCCCTGAAGATAATAGATTGTTTCCCATTGATATTCGCGAGGTTCGGCGCCAACTAGATGCGATGGTTGATTTTCTGGGAGAGTTAGAGGGGGCGTACATGGCGGTCATCGACCATCGCAATCAATAACTTTTAATTTAATAAGATTTTGGGGTTATCGGTGAAGCCGATAAAGACTTAGCTAAGAGAACAACGCTGCTGTCGTGGTGCGCAATACAGGGAAGCCTACCCACCTCCCAATTCCCCCTCAACCACCTCCAGCACATCATCCCGCTCCAGCACCACCCGCGCCAACTGCCGGTCAATCTCCCGCTGCAACGTCGGTGACCCGATCTTCGCCGTCACCTCCTTCGCCCGCACCAGAAAATCCAGATCAGCCCGCCGATCCCTGAGCTCAAACCGCTGCGGATAGGTCACCACCACATTTGCCGAATCATAATCCACCCCTTCCCACCGGCAAAAAATCCTGAACAACTGATTCTCCGTCAACGCAAGCTGAGCCGCCTTCTCCGCCAGGAGC
>CAIYWF010000022.1 GCA_903929845.1 uncultured Chlorobiaceae bacterium
ACATTCTTGCCATGGAAACCGATACTGCAAGCGGGCGTTACCTTTGCGCGGATGAAGCAATACACATGAGAGAACTAGTCGCACTGTTGAAATCATCCGGTTTTGAGACCTACTCACTGCCAAAGGTTGATCTGTCAGGACCAGTTGGCTCGCTGATCATGAAGGTACTCTCTTTTACCCAACCAAGAGATACCGGTATGTATATCCGCACAAACATCGGCAGAACCCTGCGCTTTGACAATGCAAAAATCAGGCGAGAATTTGGCTTATCCTTCATGCCTGTCAGGGGAAGCATTGTAGAAACCGTGAAAGACATGGTAAAATGGGGGCATCTTTCCCCATCAAAACATTAACAAGCAACCAAGGATTCATAAACATGCGAAGATATATCCGACAAATAGAGATCTTTTTACTGCTTTTCATGGCTGTTCTGTTTTCTTTTTTTTCACATCCCGTCATGGCACTTCCCATAACGACGATAACTCCTGATTCTTTATCCGGGGAAAAGACAAAACTGTTAAACGGAGAGGTCATTGTGGTTCTTTCGAACCTTGATGATGGGGTCACCGGCGTTGAGGGACAAATATTTATCGCCGCGCCTCCCAAAAAGGTTTGGGATGTTATAACCGATTATAACAATCACAAAAATTTTGTACCGAACGTTATAGACAGCGGATTAATTTCTGATAACGGTACTGAAAAGGTGATGTTCGAAAAAGGAAAGACCAGGATGTTTATCTTCCAGAAGGAGGTCTATATAAAAATGAAGGTGTGGGGAGAGAATTTGACGCACCTCTATTTTCAGCAAATTACCGGTGATTTCAAAGTCTATCAGGGAGAGTGGCTTCTGGTTGATTACCCAAAGGGAGCAGGAACATTTCTTATTTACAAAGCCGAAGTAAAACCGGATTTTTATGCTCCGCAGTTCGCTGTCCGAAAGGTTCAGAACCGCGATTGTCCTTTAATGTTGTCAGCTATGAAAAAACAGGCGGAAGCAAACAACGTAAACGCATTACCGTCGAGCAATGAGTGATATCGGAGAGTGGCTAAAAATGGTATGGTCACCAACGATCCTCATCGCCTGTACCTTATGACGTTTCTTCATGGTACAGGCAAGTTGCCGGATATTATAAGACAGCGCACGAAAGACTGCTCCTGATTTTTTCAACGCACCGGGAAATTGTGTGAGGTAATAAAGTCCTGCGGCAACCTCAAGCAAAAGCCTCAACGGAATCACCCACAAGAGTCCTCCAGGACTCCTGTTCTTCAGGAGCATGGTAACATTGTTGCGGTGGTTGAAATAAATTTTTTCCGCCGTGCCACCCAGCAGCGATGCACCACCTTCGTGCAGCACGACTGATGAGGGAACCGAGCGGACATGGTAGCCAACAAGTTTCATACGCCAGGAGAGATCAATCTCTTCCATCTGCATGAAAAACTCTTCGTCAAATCCGCCCAGCTCTTCAGCAACGCTTCTTTTTACAAACATGGCAACTCCCGATGCCCAGAAAATATCCTGCTCATCGTCATACTGGCCCCTGTCAGCTTCAATCATTGAAAATGTTCGACCGAGACACCATGGATAGCATAGCCGGTCAATCATGCCTCCAGCCGCACCGGCATACTCAAAAACCTTTTTTCCTTTGTTATAATCCTTTAGTGAAAGGATTTTCGGCTGCAGGGCTCCAATGTCCTTATTTTCAAGAGCCGCACTGACAAGAGCGTCAAGCCACAATGGATCGTGCTCTGTGTCATCATTCATGAAAACAACATAATCGGCTGATGAGTGTTTAAGCCCTTCATTGCAGCCACCAGCATACCCTCTGTTTTCCGGAAGTCTCAGAAGGCGGGCGTTCCTGTAGCGTTTGACGAGAAAGACAAGGCCTGCCTGCGATCCGCCATTATCGACCACCAGGATACTCATTGAGGGGTAGTTCGTTTTTTCAAGCGAGTCAAGGCATCGCTCCAGCATGTCTCGCCTCTTGAAATGAGGAATAATGATATCGACGGAGGGGTACATAAATAGTACTGGCTACCGCAATGTTTTCCAGAACTCGCCAGCAAGTCGGGCACACTCTTCAGGAGTTGAAGAACCTGCGATATGCTGCAGAAGTGCCGTACCCACGACAGCCCCGTCTGCCAGACTCCACATATACTCCACCCGGGACTTGTCCTTGATCCCGAAACCAACAACAAACTTTTTATGTGTATGCCTGCGTACCCTTTTCAGGTATTCTTCCACAGCCGCCTCTTTTGATCCATCAGAAAGCTTGGCCGTGCCGGTCGTACCATTAACGGCAAGGCAGTATGAAAAATCGGTTGAAAGACTGTCAATAAGCTCTATCCTTTCGGATGGAGTTACCGGCGAAACAAGGAAAACAACAGTCAGTCCATATCCTTTTGCCTGCTCGAGAAAGTCCTCAGCCTCCTCAGGAGGAAAGTCGGGAATAAGCAAACCGTCAACTCCAGCCTCAACAGCGTCACGGAGAAAACAAGCTGGCCCATAAGCAATCACTGGATTGCAGTAACCCATCAGAAGAATTGGAGCGGTAATCTTCCTGCACCCTTTGCCCTGCCGGGCGCGCAGCACAAGCTCAAGAAGATGTTTGATGGTTACACCGTTGCGGATAGCGATGTGGGCCGCCTCCTGAATGACAGGGCCATCCCCGATAGGGTCTGAATAGGGCATACCAAGCTCAATAATATCAGCCCCGCTCTTTTCAAGCGCCTCAAGCACCGGAAGTGTGGCTCCCTCAACCGGAAACTCCGGCATGTAATAGGCAATCAGCAATTTTTTATCTTTCCTCATCAACCGGGTAATGCGGTTTTCAGGCATAAGCGACTTTTAAATTTTGGCAAAAATCAGTTTTACAAGATAATCTGAATAGCGGCTATCATGGACGTCATAACAATCATATGTACAAGAACACTCCCCCATACATTCCGGGTATTCACAACAATATAACCCCCAAGCACGCCCAATGGCAATGCCATCATTGCCATCATTGCTCTCTCGATCATATTGACAGGAGCAACTGCAAAGTGGTTGAGAAGAAAAAACAGTGTCGTCAAAAGTACCGTCAAATGTTTATTGAAGCCCCTCTCAATCATAGCTGAAAACATGATTCCTCTCCAAAAAAACTCTTCAGCAATAACCAGAATCGGATAAAGATAAAGCAACGAACGATTGACAAGCAGATACTGCATGCCGGACATCATTGCGGCACCATTTTGATTTTTCATCATGGTCACCGTATTCATCATAGCCAACAATAACAGGAGTGTACCGCCGATGACACCCCACTTCATTGACTTTCGGAGCTCTCCACCGGCAAGATACATCTCAGACCACTCCCCTTTCTTTATACCCCGGAAGAGCACGAGAACAATAGAACCAACAACATAGAGAAAAAGAGCTGGCCACTCATGAAAGGGTGTGAAGTGCCCGGCAAGACCAAGCAACCAGATGGCAGCCATGAGACCAAATGAGAGATTGAACCTTGCTTTAGAGGAATCGAATTCAAAAGAGAGCGCTTTGACAGATTTCATGACTTCAATATAGGTTTGAAAAAAGATGATTACTCTATCTCTGATTGCAACAGGTCAAATATACAGCGGACGCGCTTCATAATCAATCGGATCGGGGAGGCCCGCATGGCTGAATGCCCGAAGTCGTCTTGCGCAACTGTCGCAAACTCCGCAGGCCTTCCCTTCACTTTTATAACATGACCAGCTCAATGCAAACGGCACCCCGAGTTCTGTGCCTTTGCGAACAATCTCCGATTTCTGCATCTCAATGAGCGGGGTCAGGATTTCAATCGATGTTTCCGGCTTCGTACCAAGCTCGATAACCTTGTTAAATGCATCATAAAATACCTTTCGGCAATCGGGATAACCAGAGGTATCCTCCTCCACAGCCCCAATAAAAATCTTGCTGGCGCCAATAACTTCCGACCAGCTCACCGCCATCGAAAGAAAACCGGCATTGCGAAATGGTACGTAACTGGTGGGAATTGAAGAGCCCTGAAGGTCAGCACCACCAACTGGCATGGAGTAGTCGGTCAGGGAAGAACCACCTATCTGGGCAAGAAAGTCCGCATTAACCTCAAGACGCTGCTCAATATTGTAATGGTTACAGATAGCCCGGAAAGACTCCAGCTCCTTCTGCCACGTCCGCTGCCCGTAATTGACATGCATGGCCGCTAACGCAAAGCCTTGCGCATGAGCAATTGCTGTGGTCACAAGGCTGTCCATGCCGCCGCTGAGAAGGATGACTGCTTTTGGTTGTGTTGTTGACACGAATCTCTACATCTTACAGGTTAACAGTATCTTGTATTGTTGCAAGGCAATCAAAACCCATGCCACGAAAGTACGCAACACTCTCGACTATCTGAAATGTTGATTGTCTCTTTTTCGAGGCCATGCACCGTGTTTGAGAAAGGTCATTTCACTTATTCCCTGATGCCACACTTGAAGACTTGACAGAATCTGTATATTTTCACTGATGCTTGTCTGTATAACGAATTGACCTTCGACAAACATTTTGCCCAGGCCGGATTTCAGGTCTTGATGCGGGAACTTCCCTGACGGGAGTATGCGCAAGAGCTAACGAATGGCATGGGGACAAGTAAACGCACCATCCCTGTCGGCCGTTTCGACACGCACTTCGCACAACTCAACGTCCTGTCAACATCGCCAGGTCGCCAGTCTGCAAGTACCCCTCGATACGCCGGTCGCCGAGTAGTGCGAAGCACGTATAGAGGCGCAACCATACAAAATATTTTTCCACTGGGGGCTTCGCCCCCGGTACCCCCTTAATTGTTGAATAGATAAATAGTTAAAAAGCCCGCACCGCCCGAACACACAATATGAAGAGCTTATTGGTGAAGTTGTACTGGTGGCCATTGTCGAAGTCCTGGTTCCACGCGTTGCTAGCGTCGATCTCCGTAGAACTCCAGTAGTTGCTGTTGGAAAAACCGCCAACAGCACTTTTATTACGGTATAATTGCATCAACTCACTCTTGCTTGGCAAAAACCAGTCTTTATGGCCGCCGCCATGATATGCTCGCGCCACCGCAGCAGCGCTGTTCGGATAAAACGATGCAGGGTATTTTTTCAGAATTCTCATGGTATTCTGCAAGCCTTTACCAATTCCCTCAGCAGTGCCGCCAACGCTTTGGTACGCATAATCTTCTTCGTTTGCATTCATGTACTGATTCGTGCTCCAATTATAAACGCCTGTATATGACTTCCCGTCCCACTCGTCGGTATAAGTCTTGTTGATATCGTGTTTGGCGGCAATCAAGCCATGCTGACCTGTTCGATCAACGTAAAAAATAATCCCGCCGCCATACTCGTCACCAATGGCAAACTCCCGTGGAGCTGGCGAAGCTTCATGAACAGGGGCGGCAGGTGCGGGTGCGGGTGCGGGTTCGGAAGCGGCCGGAGCTGGCGCCAAAGGAATTTCGGCAGGCACAGAAGGCGAGCTTGAGGCTACAGGCACTTCAACTGGTGCTTCAACTGGTGCTTCAACTGGTGCCTCCATGTGCTTTTTTGGCGCAAGACTGAACCCGAACACGCCAAGCGCTACCAACAAAACCACAACAACGCCTGCAATAACCCGCTTGTCACGGACGATATCGCGCAGCTTCTCCCGCCAGTCAAACTCCGCTGATGATGGCGCAGGCTTGAGCGCCTTGATGGCCTGCATAAACTCCTCGCAGCTCTGGTAGCGCCTTGAGCGATCTTTTGCCGTTGCCTTGTCAACAACGGCCTGCATCCCCGGCGACACATACTCGTAGATACTCTTCATCCTCGGCAGTGGCTCCTGCACGATCTTCCGGGAAATCTCGAAGTCCGATTCATGTTCAGAATCGTAGGGTGCCTTGCCCGTCAGCATCTGGTGCAACAGCACTCCCAGCGAGTAAATGTCGGTACGGGAATCTATCTTTTCGCCCGGCTTGCTGTTGATCTGCTCGGGGCTCATGTAGGCCACCGTTCCCATACGAGTGCCGGTAACGGTATCGCGCCCTGTTTCTGTGTCTTTCGCTATCCCGAAATCTACCACTTTGATATGGTTTCCCCGTGTCATCAGGATATTGGCCGGCTTGATGTCGCGATGGATAACCTTGTTGTTGTGCACGTATGCAAAAGCCTCCAGCAGCTTGCAGAAGAGCGCCTTCGCCTCCTCTTCAGGAATAGGGCCGCGATGATGCGTAATGTACTCCTCAAGATCCATCCCGTCAATGTACTGCTGCACCAACACCAGCTTCTCCGGGTTGTAGTCAATCAGGATGACAATGTCGGGATGATCAAGCTTTGCCAACGACTGCGCCTCCACAAGAAAAAGGTTGCGAATCTTCTCTTGCTCGGCAAGGTGCGGATGCAACACCTTGATGGCCACTCGTTGACCGGTCGTCGGATCAACCCCAAGGTACACCCTGCTCATCCCGCCTTCCCCAAGCAGACGCTCTTTGCGATATTTCAGTATGTATTCTTCTTCCATGTTGTTGTTATGTCTGAACAAAATGATACTCCCAACTGATACTGGAATCCAAGGCGTCATAGCTTTTTAGAGTGACGGTTGCCCTCTGCTGCGTTTGATGGCGCTTGCTCCTTTTTTTTCGACACAGCATCAGGCGCAGCGCCATCAGGATTTTCCTTGTTTTGCGGTAATGCTTCGCCTGATGCGCCTTTTGAACCACCACTCGGAGATGAATTACTTTTTTTTGGATCAACTCTCTTCGACGAATCAGGAACGTCGCTCTTTCTATCAGTTTGCATTGTTGCCGGGTTCGGTTGCGCTGGCTTTTTTACCACTTTGTTGGATGCCGCAGGTGTCACTGGACGCTTTTTGGCACCATCTGGTCTTCCTGGTGTTACCGCCCGCTTCCCCTTTCCAGAATCAGGCGCTACACTCTTTCCTCCCTTGACAGACTTTCCGCCAGAAGCAGGAGTCATGGCCTTTGTCGCTGGTACCGTCACTGGCGGAGTAACCGCCGCGCTGCCACCGTGAAACAGCGCCGATACCTTTTTGCCAATGCCACTGCCGAACGCCATAAACACCACAGCGCACAGCACAAGAATGGCTCCGACGACCTGCACCATTTGTTTATTGAGGCTGATGGTGTCGCTTTGCTCTTCAGCGCCGTTGAACTGCACAAGCTGGACGGTAATGTTGTCGAGGCCGCCAGCCTGATTGGCAAGCTTCACCAACTCTTTGGCCTTGTTATAGAGTGAAAGCTCCATGCGCAAAACCTCAACAATATTGTCGTCGCTCACCATGCCGGTCAGGCCGTCGCTGCACAAGAGCATGATGTCGCCCTGACGCGGATTGCATGGCTCCTTGCAAAGCGTGGGAAGCTCCATCCGCTCAAGCCCCAGCACATTGGTGACCTCATTTTTTCGCGGATGATGCTCCGCATCTTTCCGGCTGATAGCGCCAGCATCAACCAGTGACTGCACAAACGAGTGGTCGCGGGTCATTTGCTGCAACCGGTTTCGGCTGTAAAGGTATATCCGGCTGTCACCCACATGCCCGTAGTAACAGCAATCGTTGGTCACCAGCAACGCCACACAGGTGGAGCCCATCCCCTTTAATTCGGGATGTTCAGCCGCATAATCAAGAATCACCCTGTTGGCGTGAACAATGGAATCACTCAGCGCTTGCAGTGGCTCAGGATATATTCTGACATTCAGAAAAGCCGCTATCGCCTCGACCGCCAGACGGGAAGCGGTCTCCCCGCCTGCATGGCCACCCATACCATCACAGACCAGCACAATATCGCCGTTCAGCGTCTTGATGGCGCCGTAATAGTCCTCATTGACTTTACGGACCAGCCCGACATCTGTGGCATTTCCAACTTCATAACTGGTAAGCAAATTCTTCATGATCGATTCCAGGCTTGACATTGTAAAAAGAGCGTGCAAGAGCACAGGATGTTACTCACTCAGCAGATCAAAGGGCACCATGATAAACAGGAGCTTCACGCCGCCGATGGTGATGGTGCAGTTATGATCAAGCACACCATCATTCTTCATCTCTCCGTCAATGATGGTGCCGTTCGTTGAAAACTCATCCTTGAACAAAAACGTCCCGTTGCGATACAAAATGGTCAAGTGCCTGCCCGACACCGCCGGAATATTCTCAAGAGCAATATCGCAGCTCCGGTCGGAGCCAACGAGATTCTTGCCTTCAAACAGCTTGAACATTTTGCCCTGCTCATGGAGATCGTAAGAAACCAGAAAACCAACAAGCTTCCTCTCTTTTGCTGGCTCGTTGCCCTCTCTGAAAATTCTTGTCCCTTGCAGAATGTGTGTCTTGTTATCGGTTATCACCCGTGTTGGATCCCCTGGAAATGGATCCGTAAGCAGAGTGGTTTTTGCTGAACCAACAGGCACTGTCTTGTTGCCCACAGCGGCGCCAGCTCTGCCTGAAGTAATCGGCTTCGTCGCAGCGCCGCCTTTCGAGAGGGTTGTTTTCGGGCAGTTGGGGCACTCTTTGGATTTATCGGCATCGAACTGATGGCCATTCACACATTTTATAATCTTTGTCATAGCGCTGTGACTATTTTTTTGATTGATAAAGTTCTACCGCATGTTTCGCCAGAATTGCATGGTTAAAGGTCTGGGTATCGACAAGCTGTTCATTGGTAATGCCAACAAGCTGCCCCTGGACGTTAAAGAGTGGTGAACCACTTGCTCCAGGTACGGTGGGAAGATTATGGCCAATGTTGATATCGTCAGGGGCTCTTGAAAGCGTCCCCTCCTGAATGCTCACCTTCAACCCCTCAGTGGTCTGACCAAAGTCAAACCCTCTGGGATAGCCGATCATAATCAGTTTCATCCCCGGTTTCAGAAGCTGTTTGTCAACCACCGCATCCTCAAGATGAATGTATTCCTTCACCTTTTGCGGCAGCGACTTGGTTTTAATCTGCAACAGCGCCACATCAATTTTTTTGTCGCCGGAATCACGCAAAAAGAGGCATCCTGTAAAGTCATTTTTGGAGTCAGCATCAATAAAGGTATCGTTGAGTCCGATACCGACGTAAATTGATTTGCCGGAGACCGTAACCCTTGCGGTATTCAAATCACCTCGTTTTCCGATTGCTGCAATAACCGGTTTTCCGGCAAGTGCACGATTGATCTGCCTATCCAGAAACGCTTTGAGGGCATCACTATTCTCATCATAAATCCACGGGAGCGCAACATGACGGTTGGTCATGATTTTTCCATCAGGAGAGACAAAAAAACCGGTACCCGATATCGAAACCGGCTTGTTTTTTCTGGCATCGTACCGCTCAAAGCCCCTGGCTGTTTTGGTAAAATCTAACTTCTCACCATCACCGAAATCAACTTCATACACAAAGTCGTTCCGAATAATCACAACTGCATTGGCGTATTTCTCAATCACATTGACCGGCATCAGCTTGTCCTTCATAACATAAATCCCGATACCGCAGAGCAGCAGCACAAGAGCCGCAATGGCTGGAATCAAGAGCTTTTTTGTGGAGTTGCGGTATACCGCCTCTTCCCACTGCACCTGATGGCTGGCGCTGAGCATAACCGTATCGCCCTTCACCAGCTTTTTCTGCGTTACTGTTATGCCATTTACTTTGGTACCGTTCGTTGACCCCTTATCCTTGAGCAGCACCTCGCCATTTTTATACACCACAATGACGGCATGTTCTCCCGATACATCGGCAAACGGCAACACAATGGTGTTCGATGGATTTCTGCCGATGGTGATGGTTTTCCGGGTAGGACCCGACGGGACTGGCGGATCATCCTGCGGGCTGGAAGCCACGCTCTCCAGGGAACTCCGCAGGTCCAGCCTGTACGTTCCAAGACGAACATCATCATCCAGAGCAAGAGCCTCCTCCTGAATGCGATTGCCATTGACAAAGGTGCCGCTGGTGGAGTCGAGATCCTTGATACGAATCTTGCCACTGTTGTCAATCATGAGCAGCGCATGCTCTCGTGAAACAAAGTTTTCGCTGATCACAATATCGTTTTCAGTCGATCTGCCGATTTTAATAACTTTCACGGGCGGAGTGGTTGATGTGTGATAAAAAATATATCAGATAGACTATTTTCCTGCAGGAGCAGCTTGAGCAAACGAACTAAGAAGTGCCCTGAGATTTTTACGAGCTTGGGCATTACCTTGGGCATCCGACAAACGATACAATCTCTTCGCTTCTGCATAATCCTTCCTGACACCAGTGCCCAATTCATAGCATGCTCCGAGGTTGCATTGCGCAACAGCATTTCCCTGATCGACCGACAAACGATACAATCTCACCGCTTCTGCATAATCCTGCTTAACACCATGCCCTTCGTCGTAGCAATATCCGAGTTGAAATTGCGCAGCAGCATTTCCCTGATCGACCGATAAACGATACAATCTCACCGCTTCTGCATAATCCTGTTTCACACCTTTGCCCTTATCGTAGCAAAGACCGAGTCGAAATTGCGCATCCGGATTACCAAGAGTAGCGGCTTTTTCAAGGAATACCTTTGCCTCATCATACTTTTTGGCATCATACAGCAATTTGCCCTGCTCATAAGCTTGTGCCGCATCCTGCTTTTTCCACTTCTCAGGTATTCCGCTGTACTTAAACCCTGCAAATCCCAGCATGACGCATAGCATCACAACCAGACCGGCAATGACCCGCTTGTCGCGCAGCCACTCCCGCCAATCGGGAGATTCAGAAAAACGAGGAAGTTTGGCTGCCTTGATTGCACGCATGAACTCCTGGCAGTCGCGATATCGGGCACTTTTTTCCTTGGCCGTTGCTTTGTCAACAATGGCCTGAATCCCGTTTGAGACATATTCATAAATCCCTTTCATTCGTGGCAGCCGATCTTTAACAATATGTGTCTCAATATCAAATTCTGCCTCCGTATCGAGACTGTATGGTGCCCTGCCGGTCAGCATCTGATGCAAGAGAACACCAAGCGAGTAAATATCACTCTGCCGGTCGGCAACCTGGCCACGAACCTGTTCGGGGCTCATGTAGACAGGGGTTCCGATTTTTGTGCCTGTTTTGGTGCGAAGGGAGGTGCCATCACCTCCGGCAATTTTTGCAATACCAAAATCAACCACCTTGATCTGGTTAGCCGGTGTAATGAGAATATTTGATGGCTTGATGTCGCGATGAATAATGCCGTTATCATGCGCATAGGCAAAAGCGTCAAGCAACTGGCAAAAAAGCTCTTTTGCCTCCGATTCAGGAATAAGCCCGCGCTGCTTTGTTATGTACTCCTCAAGATTGACGCTTTCAACATACTCCTGCACCAGAATCAACCGGTTTTCAACCTCTTCGTACCGGATCAGGCGGACAATATTGGGATGGTTCAGTTTTGCCAAAGACTGAGCCTCGTTCAAGAAGCGCAAACGCATGTCGTGGTGATTTGCCAGATGCGGCAGCAGCTCCTTGATCGCCACTTTCTGACCCGTCGCTTGGTCAACGCCAAGATAGACCTGGCTCATTCCGCCCTCTCCAAGGAGACGCTCTATTTTATAGTTCAGAATCTGTTGTTCCATGCTTTTTCAAGTCTGTTCATTGAAACCTTCCCACACACCTTATGGTTCAAACGTATCAGTAGCTTCCGCTTGTTGCTTTTGGCGATGTCTTACCAATGGTTCACTTTCATTCGCCTTGTCACTCTGCCCCTCGCCCCTCTCCACCTGCTACTGGCTGATTGGGCTTTCCCTTCATGGGTCTACCTACAGTTTCCTGCGGTTACTTTTGCCGACAGCTTCAAACAAGGTCGATTACTCGCCCTGCGTGTGGCGGTCGAGCCAACTGACGACACCGTTGGTTCTGCAAAGAACAATTCGTTTGCTCGAGTTCACGTCGCAGATGGCTAAAAAGCCCGAACAGGCCGAACTTGCATTAAATAAGCTTTTTCTGGTTGATAAGCGTCTGCTGCAAAAACGATCTGGGAATTAGTGTCTATCACAAAAGTCCACAATAAACGCACTAAACAGTCAAAAGCTTTATTACCAGTAACTCTTCCTACGTCAACACCATAGAATACTTTATATAAAGCTTTAAAATTAGTTACCTCCGAAGAACTCCAGTAACAGGAATTAGAAGAAAAATCACCAATATTTTTTTTCTGCCGATATATCTCGTTTAATTCATCTATACTTGGCAAAAACCAGTCGTGATAACCTCCTCCTTGAAAAGCAGTTGCTACCGCAGCCGCACTGTTCGGATAGCGTAATCCAGGATATTTTACCAGTATCCTTTTTGTATTCTGCTTACCTGTGCCGATTGCAGTACCAGTACCACCAACGCTTTGGTATGCATAATCCTGTTCATTTTTGTTCTCATACTGATTTGTAGCCCATCTATATTTCCCTGTATATGACTTACCATCCCACTCATCGACATAAGACACATTAATATCGTACTTTGCGACAATCAAGCCATGCTGACCACTCGCATCAACGTAAAAAATAATACCGCCACCATATTTTTCACCTACCTCATGCCTTGCTATATCAGGTTTTGGCACCGACACTGAAACCGGCTTATTACGTAAAATCAAAGTAAGAGAGTCTTTTTCACGTTGTAATTTTGCAAGTCTCTCTTCTTGCTCAATCGCCTTCCGACGTTCGACAGCCTGCTGTATTTTTATTACAGATGAATCTATCACCACCGCAGGAGGTTCACCTGACGGTTCCACCTTCTTGGACGCATGGCTGAACCCGAACACACCAAGCGCAACCAGCATAACTACTACAACTCCAGCAACAACCCGCTTGTCGCGGACGATATCACGCAGCATCTCCCGCCAGTCAGCCCCCGGAAGTGGCGCTGGCTTGACCGTCTGGATCGCCCGCATGAACTCCTCACAGCTCTGATATCGCTTTGAACGATCCTTCGCCGTTGCCTTGTCGACAACCGCCTGCATCCCCGGAGACACATACTCGTAAATGCTTTTCATCCTCGGCAGTGGCTCCTGTACAATCTTCGCCTGCACCTTGAACTGCTTGTCGGTGTTGATATCGTAGGGAGCCTTGCCCGTCAGCATCTGGTGCAGCAGTACGCCCAGCGAGTAGATATCTGTCCGCTTGTCGAGATCCTCGCCAAGCACCTGCTCCGGGCTCATGTAGGCCACCGTTCCCATACGGGTGCCAGTACTGGTATTGCGACCCGCTTCAGTGTCTTTTGCTATACCGAAATCAACTATCTTGACCTGGCCCGCCTTCGTCATCAAAATATTGGCTGGCTTGATATCACGATGGATCACGTTGTTGCTGTGCACGTAGGCAAAAGCCTCCAGCAGTTTGCAGAAAAGCGCCTTCGCCTCCTCTTCAGGAATAGGGCCACGATGGTTGGTGATGTACTCCTCAAGATTCATTCCCTCAATGTACTTTTGCACCAGCACCAGCTTCTCATGGTCGTATTCAATGAGATGCACAATGTCAGGATGATCAAGCTTTGCAAGCGACTGCGCCTCCACAAGAAAGCGATCACGCATCGAAGCATCCTCAGCAAGATCCTGATTCAGCACCTTGATCGCCACCCGCAGGCCTGTCATCGGGTCAACGCCAAGATAGACCCGGCTCATCCCGCCTCTGCCAAGTTCCCGCTCTATCCGATATTTCAGTATGTATTTCTCTTCCATCGTTTTGTTGTCAATGCCGTGTGCTGTGAGGAGAGTGAAAAGATAAGGTAATCAATGAATGGAAAGATGACAATACGGAGCTTCTTTTTGTGTGCCGCAATATTTGAGTCACCTTGAATTTTTGGGTAGTTTCAATAGAGAAGGTCACTTCCATTCCACCCTTGATCCGGTAACCACACTCCTGCAAACGGCACATCAGATTGCCGGCTATTGATGACGGGCATGATAAATTCAGATATTTCCGCGATAACGGCGGAGAGATCGCCTACTGGAGTATCGGGTTTTGATTTTTTAATAAACCCATGCCATTGTGCCAGTTTCTGATGATCCTCGTAAAATACAGCAGTGAAAACATAACGCGAGAGCAGAAGATTGAAGTCCTCCTTATTGGCTTTAGCGCGGTTCAGCAAGCGCTGAAAGATTGAATGGGCAATGTTTTTCTGGCTCACACTGTCGCCTCCAGGTAGGGGCGCATGATTTTCAACACTCTGTCAATGCTGGCGGCTTCAACCAGCTCATCCATGGTAGCTTTATGGGATCACCACGTCTCGCGAAGCGCCTCAATGGCGACATAGAGACCGACCTTGTTACGAAACTTGAAGCAATCTGCCACCGTTTTTACCGGACTATAAATTTTTACACTCACTCCATTGATGAGATGCTCCTCAATACCGAATGAATAAGCCGAACCGGAAACATAAGTCAGGTTCAGCGGGGGATATTCTCTCTGTGGCCTCCACGAACTTCTGGGAACGGTCAGCCATATCTCATGAGGGATTTGAGTAGTCAGCTCATAATAACTTAGAGCTGACAGAAGAGAAACAATTGAGTATGGCAGCCTTATTGCGACTTCGGCCAGAGCCGAGTGTTCTGTCACGGGAACTTCAGGCAGAGTGTAAAGTTCCACGGACAGCTTCTCCAGAAGCCCTTCCTTGTGCATTTGGTAGAGACAAAAGCAAGCAGCCCCACTGGCTGAGCTTCTTTGCCGATACACACCTCAAACTGAACCTTACAAGTGTGCGCTACGCTTTTACGAGGAGCCATTGTGTACAACCTGACCGAATAACAGAATATTTTTAGAACTACAAATATTGCCCTGCTGTCATCGTTTCAAATCCCTGTAGAAGTTTTCGTGCGGCCCAACAGCTTCAAGGTAAACCAGCCGAACACATTCATCCAGCGAATAGCCAAGCAAGTACAACTGGCATGAACTGCGAAACTTGTAGACGTACAATGCCGCCAGATCCCCTTTCTTTCGCTCTCCGATTTCAGGGCTTTGCCGTACCTTCTCAACAACACTGTCTACATCAGCAGCGGTGTTGTCGTGAAGCTTTTTGTATTGTCGTGCAAATCTGCGCGTTTGACGGACTGACCAGATCATTGCCTGACACTCCGAGGGACGAATGGTGTCGAGTGCTCCCGTGGTTCTGCAAGCGACGCCAACGACTCTGCAACAAAACTGACCGGCAAATCAGGGTTGTCAAGCGCCGCCCGACCTACCCATGCCCAAAACTCGATCTGTCCTGAAATAGAACGATGCTCAAGTGAGGCATCCTCTCTGGCCTGTTCGTAAAGCTCCTTGTTGATCCTTATTGAAGTGCTTGCCAACATGCTTCTACCTCTTGTTTGATTTGACTACATTTGTGGTAGAAGTATAGATATTATTCTGTGAATATGGAAATGTTCGGCAACCCTTATCCACGTATCAATCGTTCGAGAAGAAGCTCCTGAAGGTCTCTTCTGCCATCAAGAACGCAGTGAATAAAAACCTTGCGATCCAAAATCCGATAAATAATCCGATACGGCTTATAGTGGAGTTCACGATACTCCAGAACGTGGACTCTCTGAAGTTCGGGTGGGCAATGGCCCCGATCAGGAAAATGGCAAAGAGAGAAGCAAGCTTCCTGCAATGCATCAATAAGGGAACCTGCTCGTTCAACCGAATCGTGCCGGGCAACATACTTCCAGATACCAAAAATA
>CAIYWF010000023.1 GCA_903929845.1 uncultured Chlorobiaceae bacterium
ATCACCTTTGTCGATGTTCCAGGCTTTCTGCCCGGCGTTGAGCAGGAGTATGGCGGAATCATCCGGCATGGCGCCAAGATGCTCTTCGCCTACGCCGCCGCTACAGTACCGAAAATCACGGTGGTTCTCCGCAAAGCTTACGGCGGTGCCTATCTGGCCATGTGCAGCAAGGATCTTGATGCCGACAGAGTTGTCTCTTGGCCTTCGGCTGAAATTGCCGTCATGGGAGCTGATGGAGCCGTAGACATTATTTTCAGGAACGAGCTCAAAAGCGCAGAAGATCCAGTAGAACGGCGCCAAGAACTGGTCAAGGAGTATCGCGAAACCTTTGCCACCCCTTACGCCGCAGCCGCACACTTTCAGGTTGATGACATCATTGAACCGGCTGAAACACGCCGCTACCTTGCCATGTCACTCGATTTTCTCCATTCAAAACGGGAATTCAGGCCCCAGAAAAAACATGGCCTGATTCCTCTTTAACCGTATCCCAATGGAAGCTACCATACCTGAACCCATACAGAGTGAGCCAGAAATAACCGAGGAGCTGCTGGTTATCATGTCGTCGGCCATCGCCGCATATCTTGGAAAAAACGTCCGGATACGCCGGGCCCGCTTCATCAGCAACCAGGGACCAAGTTCTTGGTCTCAACAGGGGCGCGTCTCCATACAGTCATCCCATACCTTCAGCACCACCAAATAAGGAATATTACCGTGCAGTTGATTTTAACCATAGATGGAAAAAAATATGTAGTCGATGTCGATGTCCTGGAAGGAGAAGAGATCCGTACCCCTGACTCTTTCCAGGAACAGACCTCAACCATTCAGTCGAGGCAGGTCGTCGCGCCATCACCTCAGCCTCTCGCAATGCAGCCCGTTGCCGATGGTTTGCCAGACGAAAAAGTTTGCCGGAGTCCCATCGCCGGGATTGTGCAGCGAGTCAATGTCCAAGTGGGGCAGAAACTCCAGACAGATGACCTGCTGGTCGTGCTGGAAGCCATGAAGATGGAGACTAATATTACCGCCCATACGGCCGGTACTGTGAAAAAGATCATGGCATCACCGGGAGAGGCAGTGAAGAGCGGCCAGGCTCTTATCGAATTCGTGTAAGAAATATTGTTTCACGAAAAAGGTTTCGTTTTCAAAGGGTTTCCTGATGAGAGCGTCGCCAACCGCAGTGCATCCAACAGACGGTCATTCTCAACCGGCCGTCTGATGGCAAAGCGGAAAAAGTTCTCTTCAAGGCCGGGGAAGTTCCGGCAATCGCGAACATGAAGTTGACGTTCGGCAAGCCATGAGAGCAACGCATCAAGTGAGCAGCCTCCATTCCATTGTGCAAGAAAGAAGTTGGCCGCGCCACCGGCAAGGCGTATGCCATCAATACCTGAAACGAGGGCTGTGATGCGTTCCCGTTCTGAAAGAATCATGTCGCGCAACTCCTCTTCGAAGGCGCCGCAGTTGAGCAGCAGAGTGGCCACTGACTCGGCAATGGCATTGACTGTCCACGGCTCCTTGTAGTAGAGCAGGCGGCTAATAACATCAGGATGAGCAATCACCGCCCCAAGCCGGAGGCCTGGAAGCGCATAGAATTTGGTGAGCGAGTGCACCACAATCACATTTTTCAATGCCATCACCTGGTACATCAGTGAGTTATCCGGGAACCTAGGGGTAAACTGAATAAAGGCCTCATCGAGAATAAACCACTTGTCGGGAAAACGGCTGGCAAGCGCCATGATCATCTCCGGGGGTACTTCCGTGCCTGTAGGGTTATTGGGGTTCGCCACAAAAAAAGCTTCGGCATCAAGCAGGGCTTCGGCAAGCTGCTCTATACCCGGTAACAGAAAGCCATTGTCCGACTTCAGTGGAAGAAATGTTAACTCTGCACCCGCAATCCTTGCTGCCCGCTCATACTCGTAAAAAGAGGGAGAGAGCGCCAGTATGTGGCGGAGAGCGAGAGCACGCGGAAGCAGGTAGATTCCCTCAATTGCCCCGTTGAGCGGCAACACCATGGCGTTATCGAGACCGAACCGTGCCTTGTAAAAATCCTTTATCCCCTTTCCATCAATTGATGGATATGCATGAAGCGCAAAATCGTTGAGCGTCAGAGCACCAATGGGTGGAGAGATCGGACTGATGTTGACGCTGAAATCAAGCACCTCCGCGTCGGAATTGATGCCCGCACCACCATGCTGGTGATAAAAAAGAGAGTCCATAAGGCTCAATAAGGAAAATGGTTACGCTTCGATACGCGCTTCGCCCTACTCAGTGTCCGTCAGCGAACAAACAAGTTTAAAAAGGGTTTTGAGATCGAGATGCTGACGAAAGTGGTCGGCAAGCAGTTCATAGCTCTCCTGACGACCTTTCTCAGCCCTTTGCGGCCTCCAGGATGGCTCCAGAAGAGTGAGAAACCACTCTTTGACCGCAGGCTCATCGAAAATGCCATGAAAGTAGGTGCCAATCACCTTCCCATCGCTGCTCACCACGCCATCCACGTCACACTCGGCGCGATTGTTCCGGGCGGAGACGCTGATAAAGGGATGGCAATCAGCGCCGACGCTGCTTCGTCCGTTATGAATTTCGTAACCGTAAGCCTCAATAGATGTACCATTGATGGTGCCCACTGCATTGGCAAGACACTTCTCCAGCTCCAGCACCGTCTCAATCTCAAGCATCCCAAGCGTCTCTGTAACGCCCGCTTCTCCCTCAATACCATGCGGGTCGGCAATAGAGAGTCCCAGAATCTGATAGCCTCCGCAGATGCCCATAATGACGCCGCCCTGCTCTCTGAAAGCCCGTATTTCATCCTCCCAGCCAAGCTTTTGCAGCCATTCAAAATCACCGCGCACATTTTTTGAGCCTGGCAGAATGAGCGCTTTGTAGCCCTTCAACGAACGTGGATAGTGGAGATAGTGCAATGCAACCGAGGGGTCATGCTCAAGCGGCGAGAGATCGGTAAAATTTGCAATATGGGGATAATAGATGACTGCGACTCCGATCTTTCCCGCTTCTGGTTCACCGGCAGGGTCAACCTTCGCCGAAAGAGGCACCGCATCTTCAGCATCAATGACGAAGCCCCTGAAATAGGGAATAACCCCAAGCACCGGCACGCCGGTCATTGATTCAAGCATGGTGATGCCGTCACGGAAGAGGTCGATATCGCCGCGAAAACGGTTGATGATGACACCTTTCACCAGCGCCCGATCTTGGGGTGGCAGCACGGCAAGCGTGCCAACCACCTGCGCAAACACGCCGCCGCGATCAATATCAGCCACCAGAATCACCTTAGCATCAGCGGCTTTGGCGGTTCGCATGTTGACGAAATCTCGATCGTAGAGGTTCATCTCCGCGCAGGAACCAGCCCCTTCAATAACTACCAGTTCGTGGCACTGAATAAGCCGCTCAAGACTCTCGCGGGCAGCGGCGGCCCATAGGGTTGTATCCTTGAAATAACCTTTGGCAGTCTCGGTGCTGCAAACCTTTCCCTGAAGCACCACCTGCGCTCCCGTGTCGGAGTTTGGCTTCAGGAGCACCGGATTCATGTCGGCAGTTGGCATCACCCGTGCCGCCTCGGCCTGGGCAATCTGCGCCCTCCCAATTTCAAGGCCATCAGGGGTGACGCCAGAGTTGTTCGACATGTTCTGCGCCTTGTAGGGGGCAACATCAATCCCTGCATTGCTGAATATCCGGCAGAGCGCTGTGGCGACAATGCTTTTTCCAACGTCAGAGGCTGTGCCGAAGACCGCAAGCGAACGATACTTTTTAGCGGGCTCTACCATGTTTCGTGATGGACAAGAGTTTCAAGCTCCATTCTCGGCAGCCAGCCAGCCTGCTCAAGCTCCGGCGTCGTGTGGAAAAAGCTCACATAACCGACACAGAGGTAGGCAACCGGCACAATGTGGTCAGGGATGCCAAGCGCTCGGCGAATATGGTCATGATGGATAATGCTGACCCACCCGACTCCAAGGTTCTCAGCCCTCGCAGCAAGCCAGAGGTTCTGTACCGCACAGACCGAGCTGTAGAGATCCATCTCGGGATTCGCTGTCCGCCCAATCACCACCTCGCCACTGCGCGAGCGATCGCAAGTAACGCAAATTCCCATCGGCGATTCCATAATTCCCTCAAGCTTGAAGGTGCGGTAAGCATCCTGCTTTGCACCGCTGAACATCTCGGCTGCCTCGGCATGAGCAATCTCAAAACCCTCTTGTACCTTCTGGCGCATCTCAACATCTTTAACGACGATAAAATCCCACGGCTGCATAAACCCGACACTTGGCGCATGATGCGCCGCATCGAGCAGACGGCTGATCACCTCCTCCGGCACCGGATCAGGGAGAAACTGCCCGCGAACATCGCGGCGGCTGTAGATGACTTTGTAGAGAGCTTCGCGCTCAAGTTCGGAAATTGTTGTGTTCATAACTTTATCAGGAATTCAGGATGATGCGTGACCATATTCACGCGTTTAAAAAATACCTCAAATGTTCGATACCTCTTCAGGGGAAATAACAAGTTTCCCCTGATAAACAAATCCTTAAAACGTCACCTTGACACCAGCATAGGCAGAGCGTCCCGGAGTCGCATATCTCCATGCCTCTTCGTACCAGATATCAAACAGATTGTCTACCCTGCCATATAGTTGAACGGAACTTGTCAACTGATATGAGCCTGACAAGTTGAGCAGAAAATAATCAGGTAGTTCGTTGGTGACAGTTCCATCCGCATTTTTAGCGCCCGTATCCTTGCGGCTGCCCACCCACTGCACGGTTGTGCTGACTCTTGCCTTTTTCGATACTTTGTACGTACCAATCAGTCCAACTTTATTTTTTGGACGTCGCAGCAGCTCACTGCCCGCAGGGTCCTCCGTAGAGGTATAGGTATAATTACCGTTAAAAAAGAGCTGATCCACAGGTTTCCATTCAGCAAAACTTTCAATACCGAAAGTTTTAGTAGTTCCTGAAACCTGAGCGTATTTTGATGTTGAAAAATCATAGGCAATGCGATTATCATAGTCCATCCTGAAGTATGTTGCGCCAAACTTCACGCGCTCAGAAACCTTGTGCTCAAAACCAGCATCCCAACCAGAGCTTGTTTCTGCAACAAGCTGTTGATTGCCATAAACCGGTGAGTAAAGCTCAAAGAGTGACGGCGCCCTGAAACCATTACCATAACTGAATTTCAGAACAGTGTTCCCTATGTCGCAAGATGGGGCAAATCTGTACGTTGTCTTGCTTCCGAATTTTTC
>CAIYWF010000024.1 GCA_903929845.1 uncultured Chlorobiaceae bacterium
CCTTTTTATCGTGTATGTCTTATAATACATACGTACACGTTAAAAAGCAAGAAAAAAGCACGATTTTGCTTGAAAATCGTGCCTGCGCGGTGATGTTTTTCGTTAATGTGTTCGCTTTATCCTACTTTCAGGATATAACTTGCGATTTTGTCAGACATTTTTGAAAGGGGCTTGCTGAGCGGTCTGACAATATATTTGGTGACATTTTTCACGGCTTTCATGCCCCAGGCGAGGGTATCGGGAAGAGAGAGAAGGCGTAGTGTTTCGCCGGTCGGAGCAGTATCAAGCACAAGGACGTCATAGCTGCCGGAGGCCTTATAGCGCTTTATTCTCAGCAGTGAAAACAGCTCTTCCATACCAGGCAGAATAGTCATTTCATCAGCCACAACTCCTGAAACGCCCTGAGCCATAAAAATCCTTGTATAGAACTTTTGGACAGACTGCCAATTCTCCTTGAGGTCAACATAAGGGTTTACCTCAATGGCATGAAGATTCTCCCTGATCCTGGTTGGCTCAGCGCCAAGAGGCAGGTTAAACGAATCCGAGAGACTGTGTGCTGGATCGGTAGAGAGAGAACAAGAGTACGATAGCCCAACTCCGACAATCGCACAGCCGTAGCTGCGGAAACACTTGTTTTGCCAACACCGCCCTTTCCTGTAAATGTTAGAATACGCATAAACTGGACTTTTATTTTTGGAAGATCCAGAAAAAAATCAGAAACGCCCGGCATACAGAAAAGTGTCTGTCAATGAGTCGTTTGAATGTCGATGCTCTTGAGTAAAAACAGGGTGGAAAAGCAATAACATATTCTTTCAGAAATCAAATCAAATCAGATTTGATTTGATTTGATTATAAGCGTTTTTTAAAAATAAAACAAATACTAAACGCTTATTGTATTATTGAGTTACTCTGAGAATCAAAGCTTTTTCCGGATTCTTGCGGAGTGACGTAGAGATGGCATGCGGTAACACACTTGTTCCAAAGTGGCGAAAAATTTATATTGAAAACAGTGGATGGTTTTCAACTCATCATATTCAAACAGAGCAATAATAATCAAAAAGAGCAGGGGTGCTATGTTAAAAGAAGCTGGGGGTTTGGCGGGTGGTGCTTTGATATTTTCTCCTCTTGGTATGCCGCTCTTGTTTCACGGATTAGCCGGTATTGTTGTTGGTGGTGCAGGGCTTTTTGTTGCAGATGCTGTCTTGAAGCAAGTGGTTGATACTGCAAGTAAACTAATTCCGCAATCCGGGACTCCTGAGTCAGCGGAACAAAACCTCGATTCGAGGAATGCGGTGTAACTTGCCTTCAGGGTGCAGGTGAAAATATTTTCCGTTATTTATGGACTTTCATGTCCAATATGGGTTCATGACATCATCTGGATTGGCAAGTGGGCTGGCGGTAACCGCCGTCACCTATTTTTCCTCATGTCAGAAATGGTATTTGTGGCAAAATTGCGTTCAGTGTGAGAAGACATATTATTATTTCCCCTAACGTTATATAATAGAAATACTTGATTTTTTCTGGTAAAAGAGGTTGGTTTAAAAAAAGAGTAATTTTTCTGATAAAATAACACATTTCTTTTTTGGGAAGAGCGGGCCATTATTTTTAAAACTTTTCATACCTTGTTGCTTCAGCCGTAAAAAGTTTTACACATTTTTCGCAGATATCAGGGTATGCAGACCTCACCATCCAATACTGTCGTTTCTCCCCTTGGTTCCCCTTCCTATTTTTCTGAGGAACTTCTTCATCAGCTTGCAGCACAGCAAAAATCACGCAAGAAATGGTTGCTCATTCAGCCCATAAGCAATACGAGTATGATGGTGGATTCCGGCACGGTCAGTATGCCGTTAAACCTGATTATGGTTGCGACGCTTGTCGGTACGCTGTTTGACGTCACCTTTATTGATGAAAGGCTTGGCGATAAAGTGCCAGAGGATTTTTCCGGATTTGACGTTATAGCCGTCACCTCACGAACGCTCAATGCTTCACAGGCTTACCGGATTGGTGATGCCGCTCTTCGGCAGGGTAAAACAGTCATCCTGGGAGGCGTTCATCCTACTATGCTGCATGACGAAGCATCCCAGCACTGCACCAGCGTAGTCTATGGCGAAATAGAGTCGATTTGGCATGAACTTGCCGCTGATGTGCTGAAAGGAACAATGCAGAGAGTTTACCGGGCAAAAGAGCTCAAGCCGATGAGCAATATGCTCCATCCTGATTTCAGTTATGCGCTTTCATCGAAAAACGCCAAAAAATACAGTACACGCATTCCCCTTCTTGCAACAAAAGGATGTCCTGTTGGCTGTAATTTCTGTACAACACCGACCATCTACGGTAAAAATTACCGATACCGCGAGCTGGACCTTGTGCTGGATGAGATGCGCTATCATCAGAAAAGAGCCAACAAAGAGAATGTCAATTTCTCTTTCATGGACGATAATATCAGTTTCAGGCCTCAATATTTCATGACCCTTCTTGAAGAAATGGCGAAACTCGGCGTTCACTGGAATGCCAATATCTCTATGAACTTTCTCGATAAACCGGAGGTTGCCGAGCTGGCCGGTCGCTCAGGCTGCGATCTGTTGAGCATAGGGTTTGAATCACTCAATCCCGAAACACTGAAAAGTGTTCATAAAGGTTCCAACAGGTTGGGTAATTATGAGAAGGTGGTGAGTAATCTGCATAAAAACGGCATTGCCATCCAGGGATATTTCATGTTCGGTTTTGATAACGATACTGAAGAGAGCTTCCAGCTTACCTACGATTTCATTATGAAAAACAGGATTGAGTTTCCGGTTTTTTCGCTGGTGACCCCATTTCCCGGAACGCCCTATTTCGATGAGATGAAGCCTCGCATGCGCCATTTCGATTGGGACAAGTACGACACCTACCACTACATGTTCGAACCGAATAAAATGGCTGGCGATAAAATGCTTGAAAAATTTGTCAAACTTCAGAAAGAGGTCTACAAGGGTCGCGCCATCATGCAGCGTATGAAAGGCAAGCCGTTAAACTGGATCTGGTTGGCAAACTACGCCATGAATCGCTTTACCCAGAAACTGTCAAAAGAGTATTATTATTGACTCCCTTCGTCGGTCAAATTGTACGAAGCGAAGAAGCAGGTTTGTTTGTGCATTTTCGTTGCATTCGCAATAGTTCCATAGTTTTGGAAATTTCCTTACAAAGTTATAATGTGTTAACTCAAAAAAATAATGCGTTTCGGCATATAAGATAATACTATAATGATATGAAAGCTGTTATTCTATACGACAGTAAAACTTCTGGAGGTGCTACGGAAGCTATTATCGATTCCATCGGGTCGAGTCTTGCTGAATCTGGATTTTATGTGGAAAAAGCAAAATGTAAAGCCATGGCGGATTACAGTTTTATCAAGGATTTTGATCTTGTTATTCTTGGTGCGCCTGTGTACTATTTTATTGTTGCGTCACAGCTTTTGGGAGCCTTGATTCAGGGTAATCTGAAAAAGTGTCTGAAGAGAAAAAAAATAGCGCTGTTTCTGACCTGTGGAAGCTCGGAATCATTAGCCGCTTTACTTTATCTGCCACAGTTGAAAATGCATGTGCTTCGCAATAAAATTCTTGCTGAAAAGATTTTTGCTCTTGATGCTCTTTCAGATGGCTCAGTCGATGCTTTTGTAGAGGATGTTCTGCTTCAGTACAACAAACCTCCGAAATCAAAAGTGCTTTCTGCGAAATGGACAGCCGAGGCCCAGGATTGGTTTCAGTCCATGCCCTCATTTATGCAGGGAAAGTTCAGAACCATGGCTGAAGAGTATGCTGAGGAGATGGGATATAAGGAGATTACCCTTCAAGTGCTTGTAGAGGCTCGGGATAATCTTGGAGGTACCTGACAGGTTATTCACCGGGCCTTGCACCCGAATGCTCCTTGAGTGTTGCTGTTGATTACTCCGCTTTTTTTTTCGATGAATTCTTGCCGATAAACTTGTTCAGAAGAATGACTATGGCTATTCCTGAGCAAAAAAAGAGTACAGGAGCAAATAAGGCTGTGTATTGAGCAATTTGTGGCATCATTGGGAAAATGTTTTGTTTTGTATAAGTTCAAATAATACAAAATTCTGTTCGCTTAAAAAGGTTTTTTCATGAGAGATGATCTTCTGTCTCTCTTGATTTATTACCAGAATTGAACAGGGTATAGAAAATTGACAGATAAGACGGCACGTTTCTGTTTTGATGCGGCGGTTATTTTACGAATGTATTACAAATAATGCGTGATTATGTCAAAAGATCAAAAAAAGGGTGGCTTTTTTTCAGCATTCAGAGACCGTGAAGTTACCGGTAATAGCGGAGCAGTTTCGCAGTCTCAAACTCCATCGGCTGCTTCAGTGCCAAGTCGCCCGGTGACTCCTGCAGAGCCTCCTAAAGCAGCGGTTGTTCAGAAGCCGGTCGCAGTTCAGGGACAACCCGAGACGGTCATAGATACGGTAGAATCCTTTAAGGTTCTCTGCCAGTCTTTGGCTGATATCGGTGCCTCGCAATTGAAGGTTGCTGAGATGACGTTGAACATGCTGTCCAACTCACTCAATAAAATCGTTGCTGGGTCGAAGCCTGAGAAGCAGGGTTAATGATGAGATGGAGAGCGTTTCTGTAATATTTTACAAATCAGGAGGTATCTATGCTTGGTAATCGAATAAACATTTCACCAGAAGCTCTTATCAGACCAGCCGCAACCATTGCAAGCAGTGCATTTCTGTTGTCACCTCTCGGAATCCCGTTTTTTGTTCGCGGCGTTCCCCGAATCCTTCTTGCAGGAGTTGGCGGGCTTTTGGCCGGAAAGGTGGCCGACAAAGTTGTTGACACCGTGGCCGAAAATTTAGGAAACCGGATGTCATCACAAAAGCATGCAGATAATGGACAATGGACAGATGAGCAATAAAAGGAACTCTCTGGCATGGCAAGATGTTTGAGGAACTCAAAGTTTACTTTTACGGGGTCATAATAATTACTATACATCATGGAAGTCGTTGGTAAAAGCAAAGCACACGTTGTTCTTGATTCATGTTTTCATGAATCGGGGATCTATTTTGCAGATCATGAAAAGTTGATCATGTGTAATCCTTATTGCAGTAACGTTAAATATTTGAAGGATCTTGATATTTTTCAATGGATTTTTCAGGTTGCTGATCCTCGTAGCAATCCGATTATTGCAGTTTTTTTCGTTCGCCAGCATGAAGAGAATTTTTCGCTTGACGACAGTTATGGCAAGGCATTTGCCGAAGCCCGGGTAAAAAACAAGGCACCCTATAATGGCAAGGGAAAACGGATTCGCTGGGAAGCTGTTCATGATCATCCTGAGTTTGAAAAATCTTCTCCCCATACCTTTTTAGGGAAAGCAAGTTCCGAGATCTGCCTGCTTCATCAACATGATGACAAGACTTCTGTGTACTTCGACACAGACATCTGTCTCGATTTCGAGATTTCTTTTCCTTTGAGTCTCATGCCTGAAGGTATACTCAAGTTCATGAGCGAAGCGATCATGTCACAGATTATGCAGCAGGCAACTGAAAGCATGTTGTGCAAGGTGCAGGCAGATATCTGCTGTACTTCGCCTGAACTTTTTGTAGAGGGGGGAATAAAATAATGTTTTGTTTTTGATTGATGAAAGGTGCCAGCATGATTGTCAAGCAGTTTCGTACGGGGGGTGACAGGAACTTTGGGTACCTTGTAGCCGATGAGGTATCGGGTGAAGCACTGGCCATTGATGTCTCCTTCAATCCAGGCATGATTGTCCGGTTTGCTGCTGAGTGCGGTTTTATGTTCCGGTATATCTTTTCAACTCATGGTCATGACGATCATACCAATGGCAATGACGCCATCAGGCAGATGACAGGCCTTGTTCCCCTCCTTTACGGGGAGAACTGTCTCCGTACTGGCATCAGAGTGGAGGACGGCGCCCTCTTTCCGCTTGGTTCTCTTGAAGCGCGTATTCTGCATACACCGGGTCATACCAAAGACTCTGTCTGTATTTACATCGGGGATGCTCTTTTTACCGGAGATACTCTTTTTACGGGGAAAGTCGGAGGAACCGGCACTGAAGAGCAGGCGCGTCAGGAATATGAGTCGCTGCATCACAAACTCATGGTGTTGTCCGAAGAGACAACGGTCTATCCGGGGCACGATTATGGCGTTTTACCGCTCTCATCTATCGGCAATGAGCGAGCGACCAATCCATTTCTTCTTCAGAAAAATTTCAGTGAGTTTCTTTTTCTCAAACAAAACTGGGTTGCGTACAAAAAAACTCACGATATTACATAATTTCAGTTTTAAGTGAGCGGTTGTTGCATTTAGTTGTTTATTTTTTATAAATTACTATAGTTATATAGTTGGTAGTGTATTTGCCCTCATTTCCATGGGTGATAGTCTTATTTTGCCTCGTTTCCTGCGTTCTGAAATAACATCGGTGCCCGTTTACCTTTTCTGTTGAAGGAGGAGGTGGGCATTATGAGCTTTTTAAATATTAAGTAACATTGACACTATGGATCAGCTTATAACATTAAGGACTATGCCGGTATCTGCCCTTATGCGGAAAGACTTTCAGATTATCAAAGGAAGCTGTACGGTTGCCGAGGCTCTGCAGATTATGAAGCAGAGCAAAGAGAGCGGTCTTATTGTTGAGCCTCGTAACGAGGATGACTGTTACGGTATCGTTACTGAAAAAGATATTCTTGAAAAAGTGATCGATCCGGGTGAGGATATCCACCGTGATCCATGGAATACCCCTGTATTTCAAATCATGAGCAAACCGATTATCAGTGTGAATCCAAATCTCAGGATAAAGTATGCGCTTCGTCTGATGAAAAGAACCAATATCAGACGTCTTACCGTTATGGAAAACAATAAAGTCCTTGGTCTTCTCAATATGACAGATGTTCTTCATGCGGTTGAAGAACTTCCGATTCATGACGACCATGTAGCATTGTAGACATCAGGATACCTTAGAGCGTTTTCCTCAGTTAATACCAGAAAAATCAATATTCAATGAGCAGGGCTTGGCTGTTGTAGCGCTCTTCTCATGTAATCAGAGAGGCTCTCTTTACAGCTTCATAAGGAAATTTAGCGTATGAAACCATTTGATGTTGTTATTGTCGGTGGCGGTGGGGCCGGGCTCTATGCTGCCATGGAGGCCATGAAAACCAATCCGTCCCTGAATATCGCGGTGCTTTCCAAAGTGTATCCGAACCGTTCACATACCTCCGCAGCACAGGGTGGCGCCAATGCAGCCCTTGCCAACAAGGCAAAGGATGATACCGTCGAAATGCATATTTTCGATACCATCAAAGGCGGCGATTATCTTGCCGATCAAGATGCGGTAGAGGTACTCTGTTCAGAGGCGCCTAAAATTATCCGTGAACTTGAAAATATGGGCACGCCGTGGTCAAGAATGCCGGACAACACCATCGCACAGCGGCCATTTGGCGGGGCCACACTTCCAAGATGCTGCTACTGCTCCGATAAAACAGGACATACTATTCTCCAGACACTCTACGAACAGTGTCTTAAAAAAGGGGTGATTTTCTTCAATGAATATTTTGCGCTGAACCTTTCAGTCAACGGCAGTCGATCGAGAGGGTTGATTGCCATGAATATGAAGAGCGGCAAAGTTGAGGCTTTTCCGGCAAGAACCGTGATTTTTGCTACTGGAGGATATGCCAAGATGTACTGGAACCGCTCAAGCAATGCAGCCGGCAATACCGGTGACGGTCAGGCGATTGCTTTCCGTTCAGGTATTCCTCTGAAAGATATGGAGTTTGTGCAGTTTCATCCTACCGGGTTGAGAAAAAGTGGCCTGCTCATTACCGAAGGTGCAAGGGGTGAAGGCGGTTATCTGGTCAATAAGGATGGAGAGCGTTTCATGGCAAGGTACGCGAAAGAAAAGATGGAGCTTGGCCCGAGGGATCTTGTGTCGCGATCAATTGAAACAGAAATTCTTGAAGGAAGGGGTTTTGACAGCCCTGCCGGGACTTATATTCATCTTGACCTTACCCATCTCGGGGCGGATCTCATCAAATCACGCTTGCCCCAGATACGGGAAATGTCGATGCAGTTTGAGGGCGTCGATCCAATAGAAGAGCCAATTCCTATCAGGCCGACCGCCCATTATTCGATGGGAGGGATCGATACCGATAATTACGGAAGAACGGTTATGGAGGGAGTTTATGCGGCAGGCGAATGTGGTTGTGTCTCGGTTCATGGTGCAAATCGTCTTGGAGGAAATTCTCTGCTTGATATTCTTGTGTTCGGCCGTATTGCCGGTCACACAGCCGCTGAAGAGGCTCGAAAATTTGAACCGGGGACAATTCCGGAAGTCGAGCTCAAGGAGCAGTTGGATTCGGTCAGGGGTGGCATGCACTCTTCCGGTAATTATGAACGGTATGGCGCGTTGCGGGAGGATCTTGGCAAGACTCTTGCACGCAATGTTGGTATTTACAGAGAATCATC
>CAIYWF010000025.1 GCA_903929845.1 uncultured Chlorobiaceae bacterium
CATCTTTACGATGACTTTTCCGTAACGCTCACGACGAGGGCTTTTAACCAACGCCGCTTACAGTGGTTTGCACCCTGCTCCTGCAAGCCGAGTGCGAAGGGCCGACCTTCATCTCTCACAATGCTTATCTACAGCGCACAATAATTAAATAATTTATACACTCTTTATTGGCATGAATTTGATCCAATTCACGAAACAAATAGGTTGTATCATCTCCACCATCTACAAGCATATGTTCTCCTTTACTGCTTACCAGAATAGAATCACCTTTGCCCGCTTTTAAAAATTTTATTTCCATATTTAAGACGAAATTCTTTTCTTGTTTTTAGTTGTATGTATATATTGGTCGCAGTCTTTCTTTACGCTTGCTGGTAACGGTCGGCGGTATGGTTAGTTGCCGATTTCGAAGCACTTTCCTATCAAGATACAACTGCTTTTGACACGAGCTGTGCCGCTCGAATACGAACTGCACCGGCAATTAACAATACCACTTGTTATGCCCTCGTGCTTTTTATTGTCTGTGTTCATTTTTATTAGTTGTTGTTGGATTGTACTTTTCGCCCTTTTCCCATGCCTCTGCAATTTTTTCATAGTTTGGAAAGTCATTAGGTAAATCCATTGTCCAGTTTTCTATGAACTTTGGATTATTACTATTTGGTCTTGGACTAGCTGTATTCATTTTTGCCTGTACAGGTGTCCTTACTGCATCACCCATAATTACTACATGTTGTTGTGGTAAAATTGGCAATTGTTGAAGTATGTCTTCATTTGCTGCTGAAACCAATTGTCGAACATATTTTTGGTCTTCTGGATTTTGGAGTCTGTGAATGATAAATGAATTACATTGTGATAAAACTGTCTTTGATAACTCCGATGGTCTTTGACTTGAAACAAGCAATGAAATTCCGTATTTCCGTCCTTCTCTTGCAATTCGTTCAAATACCTTCTTTGCAATTGATTCTCTGTCGCCACGATTTTTTTCAGGGATATAGTTTTGAGCTTCTTCAAGTGCAATAACCATTGGTAATTTGCCTCTATCACTTTCTGGAAATCGTGAAACGAACTCCAAGATTAGTCTACCAATTAAGCCAGTTATAGTCTCTAAAACTTCAAAAGGTAATAAAGACATATCAATGATGGTCACTTGACTTGGATTTTCAGCAACAAGCTTTTCTACATCATCCTTTGCTAGATGCTCTTTGTAATAATTCGCGAATAAGTCTGTGTCTTCTGTTTTGTATACTTTACAAAAATCACCCAAAATGAACGAAATGAATTTAGCTAATGCATTCGTGATTTCATCAGTTTGATTGAGCAGTAAGGGTTGTGCAATTCTCTCATCACTTAAATATGATTGTAATCTTAATCTTAAAGTCGAAACAAATTCCCTCAACCTGTTTCCTGAATTTTCTTGCTCATTTATTGCTTCATCAAAGAATCTAGTTATGAGGTCTTGGAAATTAAACCAAATCGGCAAATCAATATTTTTTTCAATTGCGATTTGCTCAACATTTTGAGTACTTGAATATTCCAAATATTTTCCTTCCAATTCCAACAATGCATTCTTTTCGTCATTAACTGTGTTGCTTGCCCCTAATAACGAAAGTGCTGATTGAATTTCTGTCAAAAGTTGATTGCCATTCGGAACAATTGTATTTGCAAGACCTAATATTTCATTATTATTTTTATATACCCAATTCCCATAGCTTTGAGTACATTTTCTTTTCTTAATATCATCCGGTGAAGCATCAAATAAACTTAAAATACCTCGCTCAGTAAACTTGTCTAAAATAGGTTTTGCTCCAATTACTTTTTGATTTTTCGCTAATCCTAAAGCTCGTTTAAAAACTGGAGCTTGTGTACCAGAAGTTGGCTCAAATAAAAAGTCAAAGTCCGCAAAATTCATAAACCAAAATGGTACTTTCATCCCATTTCTGTCAATGTGAAAAGCATTTACTACATTTAGTTTTTTATAAGGATTTACTTTAGTCCCTTGAAACGCTTGTCTGTATTCCCCGTTTGTATCAAATATAATTATGTGGGCATTTTTAAGATTTTTACCATTATATTCGAATTCAAACAAACTTTGGATAATCGAGGCAAAAGTGCAAGATTTACCAGAGCCTGTATTACCTAGAATTGCAGCATGCTTTCCAAAAAGCTTATCAGGATTAATTTTGATTTTATAATCTGAAAATGAGGGGGATGTGCCAATAGGTAGATAATAGTCATCTTCAAAATTAATTTCTGATTTCTCTTTTTGGTCGAAAATATTATCTAAATCTTGTCTTGTAACATACCAAACTGGGTTATCAAGAATTGGGTAATTATAAACACCTTGAATGTACTTTCCGCTATTTTCAATTGTTCCAATCATTGTTGCTACCAAGTATCTCGCTGACTTCGTCAAAAATATTGCTTCCTTGTTTTTTCCGAGTTCAGTTTCATCAATTGCCCTAACGCTTGTCACCATTGCAACTATCCTGTCAGCACCAATTGGAATTATGACATAAGAGTTTATCCTTGCCACTTCATAGATATCTTCGTAACCACTCTTATAAAGGCTTTTCAAGTCATCATCTAAACGAATATATGCCCTGAAACTGTCTACAGAAATTACTTTTCCAATGTTTCGTTCACTCATTGTTCAGGTTCTTTAGTTAATCCTTCTTGATTTGCTTTTGGGCTTAATAAATCATTTAGGATATTAGCGACTTTTTCGTTGTTATCTACATTGTTGAAATTAGGCATGAGTGTATCTGAGAAAGTCAAAAAGTCTCCGAAAAACTCACCTTCCAGTATAATAACTCTCGGGTCATTTAGCTCTTTAAGGTTATTTATATATTCGTTACGAGTGCCTTGAAAATCAACAACAATTAAAGTGAATGTTGGATTAGACAATGCTTGATAGATAATATCATTAAAATGGTCATCACCAAATGAATACCCAACAGTAATAAGAACCGACTGTGATTGGGTTATGGTTGAAGCAAATTGACGAAACAATTCTGAGTATGGTAAATCAAGGGTGTATGACTTTTTAACAGCAGAAGGGTAGATAATTATTTCACCTTTTTTCTTTAATGATTCTATCAGTTCAAGAGGTTTTTCCTCAATTCCATAAAGGTTATTGGCGTCTCTTGATTCAGAATTTACCCATGATAAAGAGCCATGTAATTTGAAATATCGCACAACTTTTTCAATTCGCTGAACCTTTCCTGAAGTTGTTGAACCTGGGTAAAAAATATCATACTCAAAAGTTTCAGGCTTAAAGAATCTTTTATGAAAACCTGAGAAACCATCTATATAGTGAACGCCTAGTTTATCAAAAGCATATTCAAAAGCTAAATCGTAGTTAGCAGTAAAGAGATTCGCCCTTCTAAGATTTAGAGGTCTTTGAAGTAATGCCTTTATAAATTTTTCATGGAATATATATTTGCTTTTAGTTTCTAAAAGATTGCCCTGTTCTGTTTCCTTTTCAAATTGACTAGCTTTTTTTCTGTCAATTATGGTTTGAGATACTTTTCTGTTTTCTAAGTTGCAAACATTGAATAGACCTTCTTTAATTATGGTTATAAGTTCTGCATATTTATCTGTTCTTTGATTGGATTTGTCTTCATTGAACACATAATCTAATGCAATCAGATAATTTAGAACCTTTTCATATTCGATTACGATTTCCTTTGAGTCAATGTCCCGAACTATTTCGTCAACAATTTCAAACTTCCATTTTTTTTCGTTTTCAAAAGTTTGTGTTTCCCCAATTAAATTCGCCTTTCCGTACTTTAAGAAATCACCTTGTAACTGTTTTATTACAAAAACAAAGTGGTCATTTATTCCAGCTATTGTAGCGTCTTGTTCTTTAATGTATGTTTCAACTTCAAGTGGGAAATTGCGAATAGCAACTGCTCCTAAATGAATAGATGTCCCTGAACCGAATAGGAAACTTACGTTGTCCAATTCAAGGTAATTTTTAAGCATTAATTTTATTTTATCAATAACTTTTGCTTGTTCAATACTCTCTGTAATCCAGTCAGCTAATTTGTCTGTATTGCCAAAAAATACCTTATTCTTCGATGGGTCAAAATGTGTCATTTAGTAGTTTATATTATCGGTTTTCTTAGCATGGGGCATAACGTTCGCAGCTATGCGCAGTGCGGGATTGCGTGGCTACGTCTGTATCAACCGAGACAAACCTTGCCTGCGGGAACAG
>CAIYWF010000026.1 GCA_903929845.1 uncultured Chlorobiaceae bacterium
CCAGGACACTGAACCAACAACACTTCAGACACGTGCAATGGAATTGATTCGTTTGTACCCAGTAGATGGAAGTTGATTTTCCGCCCTTTTGCTTGTACTGTATAGAGTTATCGTTTTTTTATACGGGGAACTTCGGGTTAAAACTGATCTATACCTCCATATTGGGAAATCCAAACTCACAGCCACATCCCATATCCAATGGAAGCAGTCGCTTGATGGTCAAATGGCCGCTCTGAAACAGAATGGAACTGATTGGGTTCGCCAATTGTGCGGGAGGAAAAGTATAAAGGACTTGCCTCAATCCTCCAAGTTATACAGCCGCTTTAACTGCTGCGCCATATTTATTATGCCCGTATCTCTTCCGGAAACGGCAGGTTATGCTCATCACGATATTGATTGTACACCTGAACCAGATTCATCTCATCAAGTTCCGATGATGTAAACTGCTCCCCACTCTCATTGCAAAGATAGAAGTGGTAGTGTACGGTATACTCTTTTTTACGAAAGAGCATGACCCTTTTTTCTCGCTTCAGGGTCATCTCCCCTCCTGTAACGGGACTTCTCATCTTACTCTTTTTTAAATAGTTGTTTGATATCACGCTCAAGTTCCAGAAGGCTCTCTTCCTTCTGCGGTTGCATCTGGGCCTCCCTGTACTTATCATATTCCAGCGCCGACTTTTCGAGCGCTGTCTGGTGATTGATTTTACCGGCATGGGTGAGCAATTCGCGACCATTGAGCTGAATAATTGAATCCAGACGCTGGATCCAGTCTTTCATGTACATCGGCGTTCGCTGCTGTGCCATTACTTCCGCAAAAGCAAGGTATTGCTCCACAAGCAGGCCAAGCAATTTGATTTCATCTTCATTCAGATAATTTTTCGCAACGCTCACATCACCCTCGCGAACAGGTGCTCCCGCTTTGTCAAAGGATTGCATGCCCATCAGCGGCAATGAAGCATCAGCGCGACGATACACCAATTCCGCTGCTGTCTGCTGACTGATTGCCCATAGCAACTTGTTCTGCACCACCTTGAAAAATTCAATGGTGCTTTCAGCTCTGGAGTCATAGTCAATGCTGGTCGTGTAGATATCCTTGATCTTCTGGTAAAAGAAACGTTCCGACAACCGGATTTCGCGGATACGCTCCTGCAGCTCCGTAAAGTAGTTCATCGAACTGCCGCTCTTGAATCGCTCATCATTCAGCGCAAAACCTTTGACAATATATTCCCTGAGCCGCTGGGTGGCCCAGATGCGAAACCGCGTGCCCTGCTGCGATTTGACACGGTAGCCTACCGAAATGATGACGTCCAGATTGTAATATCGAACATCATAGCTTTTCTCATCGGTCGCAGTTGTTCGGAAATTCCGAACAACTGACTCTTCGTTCAACTCACCCTCTTCAAAGATATGCTTGATATGCTCGCTGATGGTCGCTTTTGACTTCTGAAAAAGCTCACATAAATGCGCCTGCGTCAGCCAGACCGTTTCCTCTTCAAGCCGTACATCTATTTTCACTCTACCGTCCGGGGCCTGGTAAATGAGTAGTTCGGAGTTGTTCATGTAACGTGTGGAAAAAAAGGTGCGACTGTTCCTCAGATTGTTTAATCCAAAAGTGATGGAGGTTCATCTTGTCACCAGTCTTCCCTGAGTAAGTGCAGCCTGGATGACGTTTTGATTTGCAGTAAAAACACGAATACCAGAAACAGTTGTAAAATCGCCGTCGTCAGTGATGACTTGCGTCACTCCAAGGCTTCGCATAGACTCAAGAATAAAAAGGTCATATCCATCCACCTGTTCCGTCTGTAAACGATGAAGCGCTGTCGTAACTGTTGCATTGTCAATACTGACAACCAACAGATCAGCAAGTGTACGAACAAGACCATAGGCCGCCTGAATTTCCGCATTCACCCGTATCCTCTCAACCGACAAATTATGGCGATAATCTTTTGGTTTTATACTACCATGAGCTGCTTCATATATCTCTCGCTCAACCTTTTCGATTAGATGAGCCAACTCCGCAAGAGTGAGACCCGACTGGAATATTTTGGCTCCTGCACCAAGAACTGCATTGGTATAACCGGGGTAATGAGAAGTCTGATAGTACGCTGGAGGATGTGCACCAAAGCTTGCTCGAGAATATGTCATCCAGTACCAAACATTGGTGTCCACCAAAAACACATCCTCAGATTTTGGGGTATCGCTCCTGAGATCCACCACTTCGGCCCGTATGAGATAATTGATCGCCATCAATCTGATTCCTTGGCCTGTTGCTCCAGAATGTCATCAACTATTTTCTGGTAATCCTTGTCACCGTGATACTGTGCAGCATTTTCGATGACCCGGTCAACAACCAGTCGCCCTGATTCATTGAGATTTTCAATTATCAGTAGCCGTCGCAACTCATTTTCAGATATATCGTTCAGTAATTGGCCTATCGCAAAATTGAAAAATGGTGACGCAAACTGGCTTACCCCATTAAAATCAAGCGTGACCGTATCTCCGTTTTTTAACAATTCGTGAATTGCAGCATAAATCCTCTGCCCATCTTCCTTGATAATACAACGCGGACCAACACTGTTCTTGATTAATAGATTCATGATTCTCTTCTCATGTAAAACAATTCTTCAGCCTCGTCGTAAAAGAAAGTCTTCAGAGCTATCTTTCAGCGTAGGTATCTGGATAATCTTTTGAGTCATTTATCATTATTTTCCAGACAACATGAGCAAACCAACTTTATAAGTATACAATTTTTTCACGCTTTCCAAAAAATCCAATGAAAAAATAAAGCCTTCCTTAGCTTTTTTTTGGCGCAGTTGCAATGATGGTGACCTCATTAACAATTCCTCACATCCGGGACATCACTGCATTGAGCAGAACGGATTGTTTGTTTGCCGTTGCATCAATCTGCCGCTCCAGATGTTCACACAGTGCCATAAGTTTGTCAATTTTGGCGACGATGCGGTACTGTTCGGCGAGAGGAGGAATTGGAAATGGTGCACGAAAAAAATCACCGTCATTAATCGCTGGATAAGCAACGCCTTTCATCGCCGATTCAACATAGGAAATAAAAACAGGTGATCTCAAATAGTGATAAATAAAACGGTTATAAATACCAGCAAACGGATGAATAATAGCAAACGCTGTACTTGCTATCGGTTCAGGGCCATACTCTTTTCCAATAATTGCGATATTCAGCAAGTAAGGCCGAACTGTAGCGTAAATCACAGTATTCTGCTGAACAATTTTTCGAGCACGTGAAGGAGCTTCATCTTCACCGAGAAGCTGTACATCCTCAGAAATAATGCCTTTTGAATTATTGATTGAACCAACATCAATGTAAGTGAAAAGCCTATCCGGAATTTTTTGTCCCCAATCGTGACCAATATTTCTGATACGAGCCCATATCCACTCTTTCGGCAGATCATAAGGCACATCCTCAGACGTGATCTCTGGCAGCGGTTTCGGTTCCCTGATTTTTCCTTCCTTCACCAATCTCAGCTTCTCTGCTTCGATCTCCTTCAGCAATTCACGGGCCGGTTGATCGCTTGGGTCTTGCGGAACCAGCTTGCCCATGACGCCAAGCTGGAGGATGGCTTTGCGCAGTTCGGTCACGTTGGCTTTTATGGAGTAGAGTTCTACGAAGTGACGGTTGATGAACTGCCATGCATCGGTAAAGTTGTCGCTCCCCTTCGCTTCGAACAGCCGGTTCAGAGCAGAAATATGAACGGTCAGGCGTTTCGCTTCACGCTCGACTCGCAGCTTTTCCAGTTCATCGCAATGCGCCATGAGCTGGTCGATTCTGGCGACGATGCGTTTCTGTTCGGCAAGGGGAGGAAGAGGAAAAAATAAACTCAACAATTCATCTTGGCGTATTCCTTTAACTGTAACCCCTTGACCTTTGATATCGTAATTTTGATACTTTTTAAAGAAAAACATCTTATCAACATTGGATGAAACCGTAAGAGCTTTTAAATCCTGGTTAATAGCAATGTCAACAGTATTGATACAAATTTTCCCCAGACCCATTCTGGTACAAACGATTATGCTTCCTGAAGGAATAAGATTGGTACTGCTATTTTCGAGTCCTTCATTTGTGATGGAATCAATGGTTTTTTCAAGATAGATATCAACATTTAGATCCTTGACACTTGCCCATGGAATATCTCCTCCCCAGTAAGATGGATTGTTTTTACTCGGAGTACCACCGCCAATAATAGAAACGACCACATCCCCCAGCCGAGTCCAGCTCCACCCGTTAGGCAACTCACAAGGCACATCTTCAGCCTTGATCTCCGGTAGAGGTTTTGGTTCTCTGATCTTACCAGCCTTAACCAGCCTCCGTTTCTCCGCCTCAATCTCCTTCAACAGTTCACTTGCAGGCTGATCATTCGGGTCTTGCGGCACCAGTTTACCCTGCATGGCAAGGGTTAAAATCAGCTCACGCAGTTTTTTGATGCCCTCTTGTGCGGCAAAGGCAATATCGAAATGCTGTTCGAGCAGTGCCCTACTCCTGTCCTGTTCATTCATGACTTTCCTTCACCACAGTCTTCACCACAGTTTCTCCCACAGTTTCTCCCACAGTCTTCACCACAGTTACCCGTAACGGTTTTATCCACTGAGTGACGGAGTGAGCCTCTGACTGGCTCCTCATGGTTCTTGTTTCAACGCAGTTTGTTTCCATTTTCTCAGTTCCCTCCCAATGCCTGCATCAGTTCCTGCTTCAGCGCAGCTTGAGCGGCTTCAAGCTTACGGGTAATGTCAAGATACTCCTCCATCAGCTCTTCAGGGTCACGATGGTTCACCGCCACTTCATGAGGGTTTTTGCAATCAAAGTTGTAGTTGCGTGCGGCAATATCCTCAACCGTAACCATCCAGGCATATTCGTCAGCCTTGCGCCCCTCGCGCTCCGCACCGCCCCACCACGCTTTTTCGCGGTCAAACTCCTGTATGGTCAGCGGTCTGGTGCGGGAGTAGGCCTTGTAGCCTTCTGGATAGGGGTGTTCAAAGAACCAGACCTCTTTTGTCGGGCCGCCCTTTTCGAAAAAGAGGATGTTGGTCGAGATGCTGGTGTAGGGGCTGAACACACCTTTCGGCAATCGGACGATGGTGTGCAGGTTGAACTCTTCAAGCAGCTCCCGCTTCAGGTTGGTTTTGACTCCCTCGCCAAAGAGAAAACCGTCGGGCAGAACCACGGCAGCCCGGCCACTGCCTGGCTCGAGCCGGTGCATGATCATCGCCATAAAGAGGTCGGCGGTTTCGCGGGTCTGGTACTTTTTGGGGAAGTTGTTTTCAATGCCATCCTCTTCCATACCCCCGAAAGGCGGATTGGTGACGATAATATCGACACGCTCTTTCGGTCCGTAGTCTTTGAGCGGACGGTTGAGGGTGTTGTCGTGCCGGATGTTGGTGGGCACGTCAATACCATGCAGCATCATGTTGGTCAGGGCGAGCATGTGCGGCAGGGGCTTCTTTTCCACTCCGTGAATGCTCTCCTGCAAACTCTTCAGATCATCGGCGTTGTTTACCTGCTCTTTGAGGTGTTCGATGGTGTTGGTGAGGAAACCACCAGTACCGCAGGCGGGATCGAGCACCGATTCACCGAGTTGCGGATCGAGCGTCTCCACCATAAACCGGGTGACAGCGCGAGGAGTGTAGTATTCGCCAGCATTACCGGCAGACTGCAAGTCAGCAAGAATCTTTTCGTAGATGTCGTTGAAGAGGTGCCGGTCGCTTGAGGAGTTGAAATCGACCTCCTCTTCAATGGTGTTGATCACCTGCCGGAGCAGGGTGCCAGACTTCATGTAGTTGTAGGCATCCTCAAAGACCGAGCCGATCACCCTGCCGTGTGGCGACACCCCGGCAACGTAAGCCAGTCTCTTGAGTGAGGGAAAGAGTTCGTTGTTGACAAAGTCGATCAGCTCTTCTCCGGTCATTCCTTCGGGATCTTTTGCCCAACTCTGCCAGCGATACCGGCTCTGAAGCGGGGTTTTATAATCGGAAATGGTAAGCTGCCACTCCTCCTCACGATCGTTGAATATTTTCAGAAAAAGCAGCCAGACGACCTGACTGATGCGCTGGGCATCGCCATCAACGCCAACATCCTTGCGCATGATGTCCTGTATGGTTTTGATCAGGGTTCCGATCGGCATGGTATCTTTTTGTTATGCGCTTTAGAGCGCTTGTTCGAGTTCATGCATGGCTTGCTGGTAGCTCTCAAAACCATTGAAAAGACGAATGATCTCAACCGGTGTTCCAAAGCCGGTAAAAGGAGCAATTGAGAGTATCTGCGGCGCTTCAATATGCACAATACCCTCATCGGCATACTTGTCGAGAAGAGCTTCCAGCACCCGCCGCGCCTGTGCGCCATATTTGGTAAAGTAGTTGCATTTTTTAACCTGCTCCACCCTCTCCCTGCGGGTAAGCGGAGGTTTGTCCCAGGCGATATGACAGATGAGGTCAAACGGATCGTACTCACGGCTGATCTCTTCCGACAAGGCATCAAAAAACACCCCTTCCCGCGACAGCTCTTCAAGAATCACCTGTTTTTTCTCAGCACTGTTCCATCGACTGAGGAACTCTTCAAGTGAAGCGAACTCCTTCGACAATGTTTTTCGGGTATAGTCTTTGAGTGATTCAGTAATCAGTTTGCCTTCGGCATCGAAATACTGTACCCGTTCGGCAACAACCCTCACCTCAACACTATCGACCACATAGCGGCGGATTCGCGGGCCATCATTATCGTCGTTATTAGCAACATGCTGCCAGTCACCGCCTTCATCGCCAGTGTCCGGATAAAGTTTTTCCTCTCCAAAATCTTCATCTTCAGGCATATCCGGCGGAACCGGAGAGTCTTCAGGGTTCTGCGGAGTGTAGATCTGCACGGGATCACCGTCAAAATCAGGATCGGCAAAAAGCTCGGTAGCTTTCCTGAAATCAAGAATAGTAAAATAGTATTTGCCGTACTCTTCGTTGATTCGTGTACCACGACCAATTCTCTGCTTGAACTCGGTTATCGATTGAATGGTCTGATCAAGCACGATAAACTTGCAGGTCTGGGCATCAATACCGGTAGACATTAATTTAGAGGTCGTGGCAATAACCGGATAGGTGGAGTCAGGAAAAATGAAGTTATCGAGTTCAGCTTTGCCCTCTTCACTATCACCGGTAATGCGGACAACATAACGGGAACACTTCGCAACCAGATCGCTATTTTCGTTGACCAGCGCCTGTCGCATTCGCTCGGCATGGTCAATGTTTTCGCAAAAAACAATAGTTTTATCGAAACGGTTGGTCTCTTTGAGAAACCTGGTAATAATTTTCGCAACCAACTGGGTTCTTTTGTCAAGAATCAGACTTTTATCAAAATCCTTCTGATTGTATATGCGATCTTCTATTTCATTACCGAGTTTGTCAAGCATACCTTTGTCAGGCCGCCACCCCTCCAGATCCTTGTCAAGATCGATACGGACAACCTTGTACGGAGCAAGAAATCCATCGTCAATTCCTTTTCTGAGCGAATAGGTGTAGACTGGATTACCGAAGTAGTCGATGTTGGAAATCTCTCTGGTCTCCCTGGGAGTCGCAGTGAGGCCGATTTGCGTTGCAGAGGTGAAATATTCAAGAATCTGCCGCCATGCAGAGTCCTCGGCGGCGCTGCCCCGATGACACTCATCCACAACAATCAAATCAAAAAAATCAGGGGTGAACTGACGGTAGATATTCTGCTCCTCTTCCGTACCGGTAACGGCCTGATAGAGGGAAAGGTAGATCTCGAACGACTTGTTGATCTGCCGCTTTTTGATCTTGGTCATAGCCGAGCCAAAGGGCTTGAAGTCATTGGTTATGGTCTGGTCAACCAGAATATTGCGGTCTGCAAGAAAGAGAATTCGTTTTTTTGCCTTTGACTTCCAGAGACGCCAGATAATCTGAAAAGCGGTAAAGGTTTTGCCGGTTCCGGTGGCCATCACCAGCAAAATGCGGTTCTGGCTCTGCGCAATTGCCTCAATGGTTTTGTTGATGGCCAGAAACTGATAGTAACGAGGGCTCTTGTTGCTCCCGTCGCTATAATAGTCTTGCGTGATCAGCTTCTCCTGCTGTCCGGTTATTCCCCGATGCACTGACCAGCTTTGCCAGAGATCCTCGGCAGTTGGAAACTGTTCCAGAGAGAGCTCGCGCTCAATGATACCGTCAGTGGCTATCGTGTTGTGAAAGAGGAATCCGTCACCGTTGGAGCTAAATGACAAAGGGCACCTGAAGCATTTCGGCATAACCAAGGGCCTGCTGCATACCATCTCCGAGAGCGTGGTTGTTGTCTTTGGCCTCAATGAGCGCAAGGGGAATATTGGGCTTGTAGAAGAGGACATAATCAACCCGCTTGTGCTGAGCACGGGTATGCAGCTTGCCACGAACAATAATGCGCCCTTTTGTCAACGGAAACTCTTCACGCACCTGGGTCACAATATCCCATCCAGCCCGTTCAAGCGCCGGGGTGATGTATTTGGTACAGATATCGCGTTCGGTGAGCTGTTTCTTGTTCATGCATCAGTTGCGTTTCCTCATTGCAAACAACAAAGTACAAAAGAGATAGCGCACTGTGAAAAATAAAAGCGAGACGAGAGGCCGCA
>CAIYWF010000027.1 GCA_903929845.1 uncultured Chlorobiaceae bacterium
ATGATCTCAAGGAAATGGCCCGTCAGGTTCGTCGGGATATTATCCGAATGCTTGCTATGGCAAATTCCGGTCATACCGGCGGCTCGCTTGGGATGGCTGATATTTTCACTGCGCTCTACTTTCGGGTACTTCAGCACAATCCTCATGAGTTTTGGGATCATCATGACGAGGATATGGTTTTTCTCTCCAATGGTCATATTGCTCCGGTATGGTACAGTGTCCTTGCCCGTTCAGGTTATTTCCCTCTCAGCGAACTGAACTCTCTGCGGCAGGTTAACTCCTACCTCCAAGGTCATCCAACCTCTGAATCAAGACTTCCCGGTATCAGAATCGCTTCTGGTTCTCTTGGTCAGGGTCTTTCTGCCGCAGTGGGAGCAGCCCTTGGTCTTCGTATTGACGGCAAGGAGAACGATGTCTTCTGCCTGATGGGTGATGGTGAGTGTCAGGAGGGACAAATATGGGAAGCGGCGATGAGTGCCTCCCATTACAAGCTTGACAAAATTATCGGTATCGTCGATTATAACAATCTGCAGATAGATGGCGAGGTTTCCTCAATCATGGGGGTGGAACCGTTTGCTGATAAATGGCGAGCATTCGGATGGGATGTCTATCAATGTGATGGCAATGATATGGAAGATTTTGTCAGCACCATTGAGAAAATCAAATCAAGCAAAACCCGTAACGTACCGACGGTTGTTCTTGCAACAACGATTATGGGAAAAGGGGTTCACTTTTTTGAGGGATCCATGCCCGACAACAGCAACTGGCATGGAAAACCGCCCTCAAAGGAAGATGCGGTCAAGGCACTTGCCATTCTTGGCGAGACCGTTTTCGGTGATTTTTAGGCTGAAAAAGTTTCGTGCAAATTCTGGCGGGTACATATAAAGGGCGAAAAATAAGAAGCTCATCGTCGCACGCTATACGTCCATGCAGCAGCAGGGTCAAAAAATCTCTTTTTGATACACTTGCAGCAAGAATTGACTTTGAAGGTATTGCTGTACTTGATTTGTTTGCCGGGTTTGGTTCTCTTGGTTTCGAGGCGCTGAGTCGTGGAGCAGGCTCAGTCACTTTTGTCGATCAGCATGTTGATGCGTTGAAAGCCATGAAGGCAACGGCTCTTCAGCTCGGCGAGCAGGAGAGTGTCAGGATTGTCAATGCGGATGTTTTGGCATTTCTTGGTCGTGCGATCGGGCCGTTTGATCTTATGTTTTGTGATCCGCCCTATTCCTGGCCTGATTACGATCAGTTGATTGAGCGGATTTTTGGAGGCACTCTGCTCTCCGAAGATGGCTTGCTCCTTGTCGAACATAGTACACATTTTGATTTCGAGTTGTCGTCGCACTACTCTTTTCACAAGGATTATGGTATGACAAGAGTTACTTTTTTCAGCAATAACCTTTGAATCACGATGAAATCAAAAGCGATTTATCCGGGAACATTCGATCCCTTTACCAATGGTCATCTTGATGTGCTTGAACGTGCCCTGAATATTTTTGATGAGGTTATTGTCGTTATTGCTGAGAACAGCCAGAAACATGCATTGTTCACTATTGAGGAACGGGAGGTGATGACTAAAGAGGTTACCGGAGAGTACCCCGGCGTCAGCGTTGAGGTGCTTCAAAAAGGATTGCTTGCTGATTATGCCCGGCAGGTTGGCGCAAAAGCAATTGTTCGGGGTGTACGGCAAGTCAAGGACTTTGAATATGAATTTCAAATATCGCTGTTCAACCGTCAACTTTATCCAGATGTGACAACCGTCTTTCTGATGCCCAATGTCAAATATACCTATGTTGCATCGTCAATAATCAAGGAAGTGGCAATGCTTGGTGGTGATGTCAGCAAATTTGTACACCCATGTGTTCTGGAGATGATGCATAAAAAACGTGAAGAACTGAACCAGAAATAATTATAACCAACTACTTTTTTTATATGACGACAACACCTTTGCCAGAAGAACAATATCTCACCCGCAGGGTACTCAGTATGCAGGAATCGCAGACCATGCGAATCAGCAATCTTGCTGCTAAAATGAAAGCTGAAGGCATGGATATTGTCAGCCTTTCAGCAGGCGAGCCCGATTTTCAAACCCCTGCTCATGTCAATCAGGCGGGAATAGATGCAATTAATGCCGGGTTTACCCGCTATACAGCAAATTCAGGTATTGCGGATCTTAAAAAGGCTATTATCGAAAAGTTCAGGCGCGATAATGGCCTGGAGTTTCTGGAAAACCAGATCATTGTCAGCAATGGCGGCAAACAGACTCTTGCCAATACCTTTCTTGCGCTTTGCGAAGAGGGTGATGAGGTGATTGTGCCTGCTCCTTACTGGGTGAGTTTTCCTGAAATGGTTCGTCTTGCAGGAGGTATACCGGTTATTGTTCATACTACTCTGGAAACCGAATACAAAATGACTCCCGCTCAGCTTGAGGAGGCCATTACCCCGAAAACAAAAATTCTTGTCCTGAATTCACCCTCGAATCCTACCGGTGCGGTCTATAGTGAAGTTGAGGTGCGTGCCCTGATGGCAGTTGTCGAAGGTCGCGGAATTTTTGTGCTCTCCGATGAAATGTATGACATGATTGTCTACGGAGGTGTTCGTCCTTTTTCTCCTGCAAAGATTCCAGAAATGAAGGAGTGGGTTATTGTAAGCAACGGCGTGTCGAAAACCTATGCCATGACTGGATGGAGAATCGGATACCTTGCCGGGCCGAAATGGCTTATTGATGCTTGCGACAAGATACAGTCACAGACCACATCCAATCCCAATGCCATCGCACAGAAAGCTGCTGTTGCAGCGCTGAATGGCGATCAGGGAATTGTTGAAGAACGTCGTGCTGAATTTGAAAAGAGGCGAGATTATATGTACCAGGCGCTGAACAGCATTCCTGGCTTTAAAACTGCCTTGCCGCAGGGTGCGTTCTATATTTTTCCTGATATCAGCGGAGTGCTTGGCCAAACCTTTAACGGTGTGGTGATGAAAGACTCTGCAGATGTTGCCGAATATCTTCTGAAGGTACATCATGTCGCTACAGTGCCGGGTGATGCTTTCGGTGCTCCTGAAAACCTCCGGCTCTCTTATGCAGCCTCAATAGCCGCGCTCGAGGAGGCAGTAAACCGTATCAGGGGAGCTTTCAAATAGGGCGCCGATGCTGAAAGTCCGCCGCAGTCGGCTTTATACTTTATGGTTTGGCTGGTATTCCCGCCGCCAGTTCAGAAAGTATTTTAATTCGGTACGCGTTTTTATGCAGTTCGGAGTACAGGAGATGGATCTTCGTACTCCGGTTATTTTTTATGCTAATCACGCATACTGGTGGGATGGCTTTTGGTCGCAACTGTGCACCGAAAAATTTTTTCACCAGCGCCTGCATATTATTATTGAGTTTCAGCAGTTACAGAAACACCTTTTTTTTACGCGTATAGGGGCATTTTCTCTTGACCGTTCCCGTCCGAAAAGTTGGCCCACCACGCTTCGTTATGCCGCTGAATTGCTGACCGATAACAACGAGAGGCAGAATGCCCTGTGGATTTTCCCCCAGGGAAAGATAGAGCATGTCGATAAGCGGCCGCTTGTTTTTTTTAAAGGGGCGGCATCGATTGCCTCGCGGGTGCTTGAAAAGATCCCGCAGCTTTACATTGTTTCAATTGTCAGTCGGATTGAATATCTTGACGAACAAAAACCGGAGCTGTTTTTATCTTTCAGGGAGCCTTTTTTAGTTTCCCGAAAGGAATATGCTGGCGCCAATGATCTTAACGCATATATGCAGAAGATGACTGAGAGTCATCTTGATGAACTCAGCGAGAAGATTCGGAGCCGAAAGCTTGATGACGCAATGACTCTTGTCAAGGGTAGTGCATCCGTTAACCGAAAGAGTGAAGCATTTCGTCGTTTCATGCGTCTTGACAGTTGGAACAAGGTTCCCGGATCATTTCGCAAGAAGCTGTAACGACAGAGAATAAAAAACGTTCCTCATGCGCTCATTTTGTATGCGGAGCGGCAGGAAGTGGTAAATACACAACATCAACAACGTCCCCCTATTCATGAGTAATGTTATATGCAGTTGTCTTTTGGGTGATAATGCAAAGGTAAGGCTGCGGCTTTCACAATTGTTGCACAGCGAGATGGAATCGATTTACGGCGCTTCTCCCGATATTGTTTCTGACGATATTTGTGAAGTTGAGTTGCAGGGTTGCAGGCGAGAGTTTTTTATCAATAATACAGGAATCCCTTTCAGTATCGGGCAGCAGGTTATTATAGAATCGGATGGAGGATATGATTTTGGAGTTGTTTATTCGACCGGTCAGATTGCCAGAAAAAAACTCCAGCTTAAAGGTTTGGACAAGAATGGACAAGAGTGGACCGCCGTGTTGCGGATTGCTGACGAAAATGACTGTCAGGCAATTATTGAACTGAAAAAACGGCAGTCGGACATCCGGGAAATTTGTCTGAACAAGATTAAAAAGCATGAACTTGATCTAAAATTGGTTGAAGTTGAATTGCGTATGGACCAGCAGAAACTTTCGGTCTACTATACGTCGTCACACCGGGTTGATTTTAGGACGCTTGTGCGTGATCTTGCCGGAGAGTTCAAGGCAAGAATTCAGATGGTGCAGATTACGACACGAGAAGAGGCCAGAAGGGCAAATGCTTTTGGGCCTTGTGGTTGTCTTTTGTGTTGTTCGAGCTGGCTGCAGAAAATTCATGCCAATCCGTTTGCTGAAAAATCTCAATATTCTGAGGTCGCAGGCAATGAGAGTCACGCCTTCAATATTACGGGTATCTGTAACCGCCCGAAATGTTGTCTTGGTTATTCGAAACATGAGAAGGGTTGCCGTTCTCATGCTTCAGGTCAGTCACTTGTTCCTTCTGTAGGAAGCATGGTTTCTACTCCCGAGGGGCCTGCCATGGTTGAAAGCATTGACGCCCAGAAAAAACTTGTCTGGCTTCGTTACCAGCAGAGCGATCAGACACGCAGGTTTCCTGTCGACAAGTTCAATGCGCTGTTTGTTAAAAAATAACGGTTCCTCTCTATGCATCAGTTTACAAGAACCCTTGTCACTTCAGCCCTTCCTTATGCCAATGGCCCGGTGCATCTTGGCCATCTTGCGGGTGTTTTTCTTCCTGCGGATATTTATGTTCGCTATAAACGGCTCAAGGGTGAGGATATCATTCATATCGGAGGGTCGGACGAACACGGAGTACCTATTACCATTACTGCAGAGAAAGAGGGTATTTCACCACAGGATGTTGTCGATCGATACCACAGGATGAACCAGGATGCTTTTTCCCGTTGTGGTATCTCGTTTGACTATTTTGGCAG
>CAIYWF010000028.1 GCA_903929845.1 uncultured Chlorobiaceae bacterium
CAAGCCCGATGAAATCAGATGGGCCAAAGGTCTTCCAAAAACCCGCAGTGGAAAAATCATGCGCCGCCTCCTTCGCGAACTTGCCACAAGCAATGAGATCAAGGGAGATGTCACCACGCTTGAGGATTTCGGCGTTCTTGAGAACCTGCGTGATCAGGAGAATGACTAAACCTCTTTCTTTTAACCAAGAACGTACAAACGAAAAGCGCAGTCGATACTGCGCTTTTCGCTTTTGTGCTCTTTACCTTTGAATGGCTATGGAATATTCCCCGGAGGAACGGCATAATGGTAGAGCCAACCCGGCTGAAACAGCTATTATCTCACCCAGTTGAGCTGCCAAATCGTAAAGTTTAGATACGACGCAAAAGTTACCCACAAGAGATAGGGGATCAGCAGATATCCCGCAACCGGAGAAACCGCTCTGAATTTCACGATAGTTAACACAATGGCAAGCCAGAGCAGAATTATCACCACCAAAGCAAGCGCAGGTGAGTGAAGTCCAAAAAAAGAGGCAGACCAGGCAAGATTGAGCAAAAGCTGTACCGCAAAAACAACAAGAGCTCCCTGTATCTGTTTTTTTTCACCCCACTGTTCAACGACAAGAGAAAGTGCAATACCCAAGAGAAGAAACAAGATACTCCACGCCGGAGGAAACAGCCAGTCAGGGGGATTCCATGACGGTTTTTTAAGTATCAAATAGTACCACTCTGAGCCCGGCACCGGCGTAAAGGTACTGCCCGCATAGGCAAACACAAAACACAAACCAATACAGAGCGCCAACCTTGCAATACTGAATTTCATAACCATTTGCATTAAAATTATAAAACGTTTTATCATATAACACTAAAGGAACAGATCCCGTTTGTTGTTAATTCCCGGAACAGCAAAAGATCATTGACAATTAAGAGAACTGTCGCCTCGGCTTCTCATCGGTCTTCCTGAATTCAGGAAAAAGAAATGTTATATTAATCGCCGATTAAATTTCAATCATTTCTGTTACATGGATAATACAAGCAATGAGCTGCGGGCTGCAATCAAAGCTGCTCGGGCTGCAGGCACAATAATCCTGGAAAAATTCGGAGAACTCTCTTGTCAAGAAATTCAGACAAAAGATTTCAAGGATTTTGTCACTGACGTAGACAGGGCCTGTGAAGCGACGATAAGTTCAATTATAATTGAAAGTTTCCCTGAAGACAGTCTGCTCTGCGAAGAAGGAACCGTTATCAAGGGGATTTCAGGAAGAACATGGATCGTCGATCCTCTTGACGGCACACTTAACTTTATTCACTCTTTTCCTGTTTTTTCGGTAAGCATTGCTTTAAAGAACAGTAGCAATGAACTGCTCGCAGGCGTTGTCTATCAGCCTGTTCTTCAAGAACTTTTTACTGCCGAGCGTCATCGCGGAGCTTACCTGAACGGGAAACATATAACAGTATCAACGCGCACAGACAAAGAAAGTTTTCTCATGGCAACCGGTCTTCCATTCAGCGAATACCATTACCTTGACTCCACCATCGGAATGCTGCGGGATGTCATTCACGATTCTGCCGGTATCCGGCGTGCAGGATCAGCAGCCATTGATCTTGCATATACAGCCTGCGGACGTTTCGATGGTTTCTGGGAATACAAGCTTTTTCCATGGGATTTTGCTGCTGGCGTTCTGCTGGTGCGGGAGGCTGGAGGAACAGTCACCAACTTTAGCGGAGATGCCGATGTCATTACAGGACAAAGCATCATTGCGGGCAACAATATTACCCATAAACTCCTTCTCGATAAAGCATTAAAACATTTTATCACATAATCGTTACAGAAGTAGTTCGTACAGATGCCTGATTTGAAGAAAATATTTTTACTATCTTCAACCTGCAAGGTTTTTCAGCATATACAATTTGCCTCCATTTCCTGATCGGCCAAGCCTTTCGGGAGCAACAATTTCATCATGCTTATTCATCAGCGCACAATTCAAAAAGAGATCTCTCTTTGCGGTACCGGACTGCATACCGGCGAAAAATGTATGATTACCTTCAAACCTGCGCCAGGAAACTATGGTTACCGTTTTATTCGTACCGATATTGAAGACAGCCCTGAAATACCGGCTCTGATTGAAAATGTGATTGATGTTTTGCGGGGTACAACCATTGGTCTCAACGGTGTGAAGGTTAATACAACCGAGCATGTTCTTGCTGCTCTTTACGGCCTCCAGATCGATAACTGTTGCATAGAGATGAGCGGACCAGAACCTCCGGTCATGGACGGAAGCGCACACCCTTTTGCCGAAGCCCTGCTGGAAGCTGGTTTTCAGGAACAGGTGGAGCCAAAGAATTATCTGGTTATTGATGAAACCATTGAATACCACGACTCCAAAAACGGAGTCGATATTGTTGCACTGCCGCTCGACAGCTTCAGAATAACTGTCATGGTGGATTATAAAAACCCTGCGCTTGGTTCGCAGCACTCAGGGCTTTTTAACCTGGAAAAGGAATTTTTCACGGAGTTTTCACCATCCAGGACATTTTGTTTTCTCAGTGAAGTAGAAGCCCTTGCAAACCAGGGTATCATCAAGGGTGGTGATGTTGACAACGCTATTGTCATTATCGATAAAAGCATGAGAAAAGGGGAACTTGCCGACCTTGCTAAAAAACTTGGCTTAGAGTCCGCGAATCTTGTGATTGGTGCAAACGGTATTCTCAACAACCGGGAACTTCGCTTCAATAACGAGCCTGCACGACATAAACTGCTTGACCATCTCGGCGATCTGGCCCTCCTCGGTATGCCGATAAAAGCACAGGTACTTGCAGCACGACCAGGTCATGCATCGAATGTAGAATTCGTAAAACAGCTTAAAAAATACGCTGACCGCAACAAACTTGCCCGGCAGTACCAGCATGAGAAAAAAGCAGGAGTTATTTTTGATATCAATGCGATTCAGAATATCCTCCCCCACCGTTATCCATTCTTGTTGATCGACAAGATAGTTGAGTTCAAGCTTGATGAAAAAATTGTGTCGATCAAAAATATCACCATAAACGAACCGTTTTTCCAAGGTCATTTCCCGGGAAATCCCATTATGCCGGGCGTTCTCATTCTTGAAGCCATGGCCCAGACTGGAGGCATCATGATGCTCAACGGTAACGATAATATCAAGGAAAGTGTCGTCTACTTTATGGGCATCGACAAGGCCCGCTTCCGCAAGCCGGTATTGCCCGGCGACACGCTTGTCATTGAAGCGATCATGACCAACAAGCGCAGAAACGTCTGTCAGTTCGACGCAAAAGCATTCGTGCGGGGTGAACTGGTCTGTGAAGCCTCCCTGATGGCGACTGTTGCACCAAAATACAAATAAAGCGCATACACACTGAAGATCGGAGAACGCCCTGCTCTCATCAGCAGGGCTGCATCCTGCTGATTACAAACAGAAAAGCAGGCTGCCAAAGCATTAACGGATTGGCTTTCCACACCGTGTCAACAAGTTATCAACATTTTTCATCCTGTCGCATAAAGTGTGTTAATACTGATAACTCGTTATAAATAAATAACTCAATAAAAAAAAGAAAAGAAATCAGTTCTTTTCTTACAGAGTTATCAATATCCAGGAAACAAAAATTGCCGGGATATAAAACAGGTTTAAAACAACTTCTGCACTAACAAAAAAAAGGAAGTAACCCGGGACAAAACTCATGCACTGTAATCCAGCCCCTTGTGAATTCTGTAAAATCTCATACAATACAGAACAAAAGAATACAGAAGCATAACTGTAGCGAGGTATAAAAAAAACTCTTTCAAGGGATATTGCTTAAAAAAAGGATGCGGCCAGACCATCACTATAAACATCATGGAAACAAAGCCTACTGCCCATTTGCCCGGCCAGAGGGAAGTCGTAACCACTGAGTGACGGAATTTCACATACCCTGCGCCGATAAAAATCATGATATCCCTGATCACTGCAAAAAGTACAAACCACAAGGGCAACTCCCCAATCCAGAGGAAATAAACTGCCACGCTGGCCAGACAGAGCTTGTCGGCAAGCGGATCAAGAATTTTCCCCATTTCAGAGACCTCGTTTGTCCATCTGGCAGTCTGGCCGTCGAACCAGTCGGTCAGAACAGCAACAATCATTATAACAATGGCCGTTGTGAGATGGCCTGTATGAAAATAATAGAGAAACCAGGGTATCAATATTATTCTCAGGAAACTGAGAGAATTCGGCAGATTAAAGATACGACCTTCCACGGTAATGAATTTATTATTGAGTCATATCAGCTCTTTGTAAAAAGATAACAATGTCGCACGACGTTGTCAAAAGCTAACGAATGACCATATCGGGCGATGCGTGAACAAGCTTTGACCAGCTCCTCCCTCCCGTCCGGACGTTCCCGTCGGGCAAAAATGTCTCCCGACTTTCGCCTCTGAGCAGATCACACAACGCTATGCCCAGCGCATCAGTAACATCATAAGGTACTGGAACCGGACTAAGACCGAGCATCCTTGCAACCATAAACGCAACCTGCTCCTTGCTTGCCGCCCCCTTTCCTGTTATCGCCGATTTTACCTCTCGAGGGGCATACTCGTGAAGGATGAGGTGCTTGCTCATTGCAAGCGCAATAACCGCACCCCGGACCTGTCCGAGTTTCAGGGCCGACTGCACATTTCTGCTTAAAAACGCCGTCTCAAGAGCCACCCGTTCAGGCTGAAAATCAGCAATTACCTCTTCAAGCTCACGGCATATTTCACCAATTCGCTCTGGATGGCTAAGGGCGGGATGAAGCTTGATCAGACCACACACCAGCACAGAGACCTTTCCAGAATCGCAGTGAAGCACACCATAGCCGGTATTCAGGCTTCCGGGATCAATCCCGAGAACAACCATACTCTACTCGTTTAAGCTGTTCATTGCACTCTCACTGATCTCCATATTACTGTAGACCACCTGTACATCATCATTATTCTCAAGTGCGTCTATCAGCTTGATCACTTTTCGTGCATCCTCCGCTTCAAGCTCAATATAATTCTCCGGCACCAGATCAATTTTTGCATTCTCATAAGCTATACCGGCCGCTTCAAGCGCTTTTTTTGCCGACTCAAGATCCTTTATATCAGTGATGACATTAAAATAGTTCTCATCATCACTGTTGAGATCTTCAAGGCCTGCATCCAGAAGCAGTTCCATAAGAAGATCCTCAGTGGCGGCCGACCTGGAAACTTCAAGGGCTCCCTTCCGCTGAAACATCCAGCTAACACTTCCGCTTTCACCAAGCGAACCATTATTTCGGCTCATGATATGACGGAGATCAGCAACAGTCCTGTTACGGTTGTCGGTTGCTGTCTCAATAATAAGGGCAATTCCCGCAGGGCCATACCCTTCATAAGTAATCTCATCCCAGATGACACCCTCCAGTTCTCCCGTTCCCTTTTTAACCGCACGCTGAATATTATCCATCGGCATGGAATTATCTCTTGCAGTATCGATTGCCAGCCTGAGCCGGGGATTGCCTGACGGATCTCCTCCTCCCATTTTGGCTGCAATCGTAATCTCTTTGACCAGTTTAGTGAACAAACTGCCCCGTTTCTGGTCTGTTACCGCCTTTTTTCTCTTGATCGTTGCCCATTTGCTATGTCCTGACATAATAAAAACTGCTGATTTATTTATTCCCGAACCGCCCTGCCTATGATAATAGATTTATTTTCTTTAACCTGAATTATTCATCAAAGCAATAAAAAAGGGGCGCAAAAGATATCACAATTGCTTATATTATTGGTAGTTAAGATCAATAAACAAAGCCCGATATCGATGGAACCCCTTGAAGCGAATATAGTCATACCAGAGAA
>CAIYWF010000029.1 GCA_903929845.1 uncultured Chlorobiaceae bacterium
AATTTCGTAGTTCGGGTTGTTCAGTGCCTGGCGAAAAACCAGACGCCCGATGCGGCCAAATCCGTTAATGCCGACTTTCACTTTTGCCATAATGTCGTTCCGGTGTTGTAATGAGTTAGTGTTGATGTCATGAAAAACTTTTGCGAAGTGCTTGGTTTCGACTCTAAAAATACTACATAAAAAGTTAATATAAAACTCCAATTCTTCAGAGCTGGAATAATAATCTGTTCAGTGATGTGATCCTCTTTTTACTTGCGTAATAACCTTGTTCAATCAGGTGCACTGTGTGTATAGAACAATGTGAAGAGTGGGTCATTCGCTTCAGGTCAAACTCTCCATCAACAAATTTTTCAATCCTCCGAAGCTTCCGTTACTGAGCAGAACAACCACATCTCCTTCTCTCAGTTGCTGTTTCAGAAATTCCACAATATCTTCTGGATAACCTGCTGAATCCTGACCGGCAAGAAAGACGGTTTTACCCTGCTCTTCAAGCTCCTCTTTCAGTTGACTGGTATTGAGCGATTTTTCGGGAGCATATCGCTCCGGGCGGTGGACCTTTCCCATAACCACAACAGAGGCCGGTCCGAAGCATTCTGAAAGCTCCTGCTGAAAAATGTTCCTTGTCGTTGTATTTGAGCGGGGCTCAAAACAGGTGATAATGCGCCTTCCGACATAAAGCTGCCCGAGAGCTTCAAGCGTTACCCTGATTGCCGTCGGATGATGGGCAAAATCTTCGATAAGGGTGATGTTCCGGGAATAGGTTCCGACAATTTCCATACGTCTTTTGGGGCGCTTGAAACGAGGCATGGCTCGTGTTATGGCATCAAGGGGAAGACCCGTTCGAGTTGCTGCCGCAATAGCCGCAAGGGTATTCAAGATATTGTAATTGCCGAAAAGCGGGACTCTGATGGAGCTAAGGAAGGTACCTAGATAAACGAGGTCGAAGGTTGAAGCTTCGCTGTCGGCAACTATATCGCAGGCACTCCACTCCGATTCGGTACTCAGTCCGAACCGTTCAACCTTGCAGAATGCTTTGGATGCAATATCAACAGCAACCGGATCATCACCGTTCACGAAAAGCGTGCCACTTCGGGGAATCAGGTTGACAAAAAGCCTGAAACTGCGCTTGATATCCTCAAGAGAATCAAAAATATCGGCATGGTCAAATTCGATATTATTAATAATGGCAATGTCAGGGCGATAGAGCAGAAACTTGCTTCGTTTGTCAAAAAAGGCGGTATCGTACTCATCACCTTCCGTCACAAAAAAACCCTCTCCGCTGCGTCCCGAAGCCCGGCAGCCGATGGAAAAATTTTCAGGGATGCCGCCAACCAGAAATCCAGGTTTAAGACCACCATCTTCAAGCAGCCAGGCAAGCAGAGATGTAGTTGTTGTTTTGCCATGCGTGCCAGCAACCACAATTGAGGTATTCTGCCCGATCAGTTGATGCCTTACCAGATCAGGCATGGAGAGAAGTTCAATATGGTGGTCAAGGGCATATTCGAGTTCTGGATTTCCCCGGCTTATCGCATTGCCGACAATGACCGCGTCAGGTGAGGTTTTCTGGAGGTTCTTCACGGAAAAACCGGTGAAGTACCGGATATTGTGATCGTCAAGATAGCTGCTCATGGGATGATAGAGCTGTGTATCAGAACCAGTAACGGCATGACCTGCATGGGAGAGCGCTACGGCAACTGAAGCCATGGCCGTTCCGCCGATACCGAGAAAGTAGAAAGAGCTCATTGTTGATCAAATTATCTTGAGATTACTCTGGCTGTTTTTGCCTATAGTTACATAAAAATGAGGAAGAGAGCAAAATGTCAAACTCGCAGAATAACCGAATGGCACCATAGAACTATCTCAAAAGAATCTGTATTTTACAAAACATCTTTAATAGATTTCAATGAAGACACCTTATGCAATTTATTGACCTGCTTTCTCAAAAAGAGCGTATACGCACTGCACTTCTTCTACGCATAGAAGGCATTCTCGACAGTGGCCAGTTCATCATGGGACCGGAAGTTACTGAGCTTGAATCACGCCTTGCCTCTTATGTCGGCTCACGGCACTGTGTCTCCTGCTCATCCGGAACTGATGCACTGCTCATGCCTCTGCTTGCCAAAGGTATAGGCCCTGGAGACGCTGTGATGACCACTCCGTTTACCTTTGTTGCAACGGCTGAAGTGATCAGCCTCACAGGAGCCACCCCTGTGTTTGTTGATGTTTGCCCCGATACTTTTAACATCGATCCGGAGCTTGTCGGCCATGCTGTCGATGACGCCGTGCAGCGCGGATTAAAACCAAAAGCAATCATTCCTGTCGATCTGTTCGGTCTGCCTGCTGATTATGAACGACTTTCGACTGTCGCTGACGATTACAGACTATGGATTCTTGAGGATGCCGCCCAGAGTTTCGGTGGGAGTTTTCGTGGTCGCAAAGCGGGAAGTTTCGGGCTTGTCGGCGCCACCTCATTTTTTCCAGCAAAACCACTTGGCTGCTATGGTGATGGCGGAGCAATTTTCACTGATGATGATGAGCTGGATACCCTGCTGAGGTCGATACGGGTACATGGCAGCGGTGCTGACAAATACAGCAACGTCCGTATCGGCATCAACGGACGGCTTGATTCCATACAGGCGGCGGTTCTTCTTGAAAAGCTCACCATTTTTGATGATGAACTTGACGCGCGCCAACGCATTGCTGACTCTTACAGCATACGATTGCAGGAGAAGTTTGTAGTACCCCGGATTGCGAAACACTACCGCTCGGCCTGGGCACAATACTCACTCCTTGCAGACTCAACATCGGAGCGTGAACAGCTTATACAGGCCATGCAGCAAGCAGGCATTCCATCGATGATCTACTATAAAATTCCCCTCCATCTTCAGAAAGCCTATACGTTCCTTGGTTACAGCGCTGGCGATTTCCCCGTCTCTGAAGATCTGAGCAGCCGAATTTTTTCACTCCCGATACACCCTTACCTGAGCAATGAGGAGATCGAGCAGATATGCTCCGTGCTGCTCACGTAAATCTCCCCGCAGAGCGGAAAGTCACGAGCAATGAAAAAGCGGTCACTGATTATCGCTATCAATGACCGCCTCTCACGAATACAATCTTCGTAAATCTTCGTAAAGGAGATGTCAGGCAAAAAGAAGCCTAAGCATAGACCTTTTTGTAGTTATCAATAGCATGCCCAATGCTCTGTCGGGCAATTTCAGCGCTCTGGAACTCCTCGACAAGAACAGTTTTCTCTTCAAGGGCCTTGTACTCTTCAAAGAAGTGCTTCAACTCTGACGCAAAGTACGGAGGCAACTGGTCAATATTTTGAATATTATTCATACTGACATCATCTTCAGCGACTGCAATAATCTTGTCATCACCCTCTCCATGGTCAATCATGCGCATTACACCGATTACCCTTGCCCTCACCATGCACATTGGCACAATATCACACTGGGAAATCACAAGAATATCAAGCGGATCGTGGTCATCGCCGAGAGTCTTTGGGATAAAGCCGTAATTTGCCGGGTAAAAAACTGCCGAAAAAAGCACCCGGTCAAGCTTGAGCATGCCGGTTTTTTTGTCAAGCTCGTATTTCGTTCTGCTGCCCTTCGAAATCTCGATAATGGCAGTAACGATATTCGGCTGACCTTCTCCTATCTCAACGTCATGCCAGGGATTAAAATTCATAGTGTAACCGGGCTTATAGTTATTAAAAAAATCAGTGCTATTATAGCGATTTTTTTAACATCAGACAATCATAATAAAAGCTCGCCAAACAGAGTTGAAGACTGTAATATCTGAAAATATTGTTGTAGAGTTCAAACTTTATTGATTTCTTGTCATCAAGGTTTTTTACAATGAATTTCAGTCGTGTAAGTCATGTTAGCCAAGCGGATCATACCCTGTCTCGATGTACGTGACGGCAGGGTGGTAAAAGGAAT
>CAIYWF010000030.1 GCA_903929845.1 uncultured Chlorobiaceae bacterium
CCCGTTACTGGTTTAGACATGGTGTCTGTTCCTTTTTATCGTGTATGTCTTATAATACATACGTACACGTTAAAAAGCAAGAAAAAAGCACGATTTTGCTTGAAAATCGTGCCTGCGCGGTGATGTTTTTCGTTAATGTGTTCGCTTTATCCTACTTTCAGGATATCACTGATTCTTACCCATTTCCATTCTTTTGGCAGTGCAGGCAATACATGAAGCTCTGATTGCGTAAGCGGAATAACCGGTTTGAGTTTTTTACCCTGAAGTTTTGCCGCTTGCTCCCGCTCGGATTTGATGGTTTCAAGCAGCTCCTGCGCAGACGGGAGGCTGGTTTGCTGTTCACGCCATGCCTTGGTGAGTTCACCTTCAAAGGCTTGTTTCAGAACAGCTTGACGATAAACCTTGAGTTGCTCCTGCGCCTTTTTCAGGCAGGCAATTCCGTTATCAAGTTCGCAGAAAAGCTGTTCAAGTTTTGCAACAATGGCGCGTTGTTCGGGGAGTGGGAGGATAGGGATTTCTGATTTTTCAAGATGCTGAAAATGACGTGCATATCCTTTATCAGGAATTTTTCGCAGTAGAATCTTGATAAAGAAAACAAAAAGTTCTGGTAAAATTGATTTGTGGGGTAACAAAACTTTTACGCCATCAGCGCCGGGAACAAAATGAAAGCGAACCAATTTTAAGATCTTGGTGTGATCTCCAAAAACAACAACGGGTAGATCACAACGCAAGACCTTGGATTCGTCATTGGTATATCCACCAATAAAATCAGCACCTTGATCAATTACGGGATATTTCCCTTCAACGATGTATTCTTTTTGCTTAATTTTCTTGCCGTTGGTTGAAATCTTGTCAATCACTGTTTCCAGAGGGAAAAAAGACCAGCCAATTTTTTCTGTTTCATTACGTTTATCCATCAAGTCAATCAGCACTTTGAATTATTGACTAACAAAAAACTCCGGCATTACCGGCTTCTGATCCCATAGAATCCCGTCGAGTGTACGCCCAGCTTTCTTTTTGTTGAATCCGCCCCATTGCTTGAAAAAAAACGGCACATTGGCGGCAAGGCATTGTTCACGAATCTCCTGCACCCATTCAGGCTGCATCGGTCGTGCATTTCTGCCGCTTTCACCACCGACAATAACCCAATCTATCCCTTTCAGGTTTAACTCCGGCAATGACCCAAGCAGAGGCTCACAAGATAAAAATTTTACCCGTGCACCGGTTTCCCGAAGCCTTTCAATTCGGGGTATAGCATGTTGATTTTCCACTGATACACCCATCCAGATATTGTGCGACCAATCCAGCCATCCTTCACTGTCATAATATTTTAGAACATCAGCCCGCTTGGTCAGTACCTGAAAAACGTGGTGAGGGTTCTGCTGCATCACCTTGAAGACTTGCTGAATATAGTCGAGTGGAATATCCTTGTGAAACAGGTCTCCCATTGAGTTGACAAAAACGACTCTCGGCTTTTTCCATCTGGATGGCTCCTGAAGTGTTTCGGTATGCAGAGTGAGTTTAAACCCGTTGCGATACTTCTCAACTCCCATTGCTTGCAGACGCTTTGCGAATGCCTCAGCGTAGCAGAATTTGCATCCGTCAGAAACCTTGTCGCATCCAGTAACAGGGTTCCAGGTCATCTCCGTCCACTCTATGTGAGATTGTGCCATTGTTACATTTTTTTAATAATCGTCCCCCCATCCGATCCTCGAAAAGGAGCCACATTTTGCCCCGCTCTCCATGCGTGTAAATAACTTCACCGAAGTACTGCAAAGAGAATGCAAGCCAAGAGCGCATTCTCTCAGCCTTGAGTCAGTACTTTACACACCTGAAGCTGCTCGATTTTACTGAAAGCGCGGTCTTCAGTTAAAAACAGGTGTTCCGATTCAAGTGACAGACAACAAGCCGCCTGTATGGCATCAGGGGTTTTCACTCCAAAGTTGGCGCGAATTATGGTAGCGATTTCAAGTACGTTTCTTGACAGATCAACAATGTGTAAGCTATCTGTTGAAAAGAAATCATTATAAAGTTGTAAAAGCGAAGTGTCCCTGTTGCGCATAGGAGCCACACGACACTCCAGCAGGGTCAGCGCACTTACAGCAATGATAGCCTTTGAGTGAGAGGCCAGAAGTTTTTGAATAGAGTGTTGTACTTGTGACACAAGTGCAGAATCTCCCTCAATAAGGTAGATGAGCACATTGCTGTCCAGAAACAGAGTCATAGCGAATCCCATGAGTTGCGCTCATTGGTAATTTGCCGGTCGATCTCCTCTTTTGACCGGGAGCCCGCAGGCTTATAATTCATAATCCATTGCGCAGTGCCACGATTTTGTTTGCGTGATTTTGTCAGTATCTCTTTTTTCAACTCCTCTGTTGATTGTGACTCTCCACGATGAACAGCATCCCTGCCTTTTTTGACCTTATCAACGACATACAGTTCATACATGATCTCCTCAATATTGGCATTCTCCGGTAAAGCTGAAATTACCCGGATTGCCTCCTGCTTCAGATTTTCCATAGCGGCATCTTCTTTTTTATTGGATCGTTAAGCACGATGCTGTCAAGAAACAGAATCATAACGAATCCCATGAGTTGCGTTTATTCGGTAATTTTTCTGTCAATCTTTACTTTTTATCGTTAGCCTGCGGTCGTAGAAAATATAAAGAGTTTTTCTCACTTATTGCGTTTCAATAACCATCTCATAATTCGTCAAGGATATACTCTTTGTCGAACGGTTCTGGCGGAGTAGAAAATTATAACACAGGGAAGAGGTTCGGAAATAATACCTCAACCGCTCCAACTGGAAAACGGAGGGACAAAGCGCCTTTCGGTGTCTCTGATCCAAGGATCCCATTGCTGGTTAATGAGGAGAGGAGTGTTCTTGCCGTCCTCTCGTTGAGACCGCTGATACGACTGGCATCACCACGAGTGATTTCTCCTTTCAGCAACACCATTTCAAGAATTGAGAAGGCCTCCGCTCTCCACCCCTGCTGCTCACCGTAAAAGCGGAATCGTTTTGCAAGGGTATCAAACTCGAACAGGCTCTCCATAAAGGTTATCTGATCAAGCGATATCTTCAGGAACCAGACAATGAAGGTATTCAGTGCACGCAGCGAGAGATTCCCCCTGCCATCAAGATCACCCTGGCACGGCATATCGGCATGATCCATCAGCCTCATATAATCATGTCGGCTTTCGAGCCCGCGAGCAAGGCCTCGCGATACTGACCAGAGTCCATGAGCGCCGATGCCTGCATGGAGTGCCATGGCATGACTCATGAGACGACTTACCCGTCCGTTACCATCAAGAAAGGGGTGGATATAATTGAACCGGTGATGCGCCGCAGCCATTGCCGCCAAACGCATTCCTTTGCCAAGTTTCTCAAACGCATACCGCTTTTCAAAATAATCCATAAATGCCGCAACGGCACTGCTCTCAGGCGGGAGGTGGCGACCTACAGCAACATCATGTTCCGGCTGATTTCTGAACGTGCCTGGAATAATTGGAATTCGAACCTCTTTTTTTTGCAGATAACACATCGCCTCAGGAAGATCCCTGTAAAACTCCCGATGCAGCCAGGAGATAAAGCGGCATGAAGCAGCATCATCAAGTGTTCCGGCAGCATAGAGCGCGTCTATGTTTTGTTGCACACGAATATGGGCCACCGCCTCTCTCTGGAGATCTCTCCGCTCTCCGTTGCTTTCAAACTGGTTCTGCAGCGCCCGCTCAATATCGCGAGGCATGGTGTTGTGCCCCTCAATAAGGTTGGAGTAGTAGCAGTTCATCACCCGTACAAGATCGGCCAGACTTGCCGCTGTTTTAGGGTGAAGCCGGTTTCCGAGCCGTTCAGCAGCGGTTGAGAGACCGGCAATAAGATCAACAATCTCTGGCTCTAACGATTCCGGCAGGTAAGGCTCAAGAGGTGGAGGTGTTTCAGTGATCAATAATTGCCGATTATGTGATGGTGTTTTTTCTTTGAGAATAAGACGTTATCGCCAATAATCTATAAAAATTGCCGATAATTTTGCCGATCTTTGTTGCAGGAGAACGAGTGAGATAACTTGCAAAAAGGTGACGGATAGGTTCAGTTATTGCCAAAAAAACTTTATACTGCTTGTGATGTAGGGATAATAGTGTACGAGAGCGATTCTTCATTTTAGTTTCCAACAACTCAACGATCAACGATGATGAAACATTTTGCAAAAAGGGGGATTGCACGGCTGTGGATGGTAGTGCTGCTTGCAGGGCTGAGCATGGTGACGGTTTCGGCAGTAGCATCAGCAGTACAGATTGGGGACGAGTACGATAATGATCATCGGTATCTTGGGGGAATCGTTTTTTATGTTGATGGAACTGGAAATCATGGTCTTGTTGCAGCAAAAGCCGATTTCCAGAATTATATGAATTGGTATGATGCCAAGAGTGCCTGTGAAAATCTTGTCAGCAATAGTTATAGTGACTGGTTTTTACCGAATAAAGAGCAGTTGAATCAACTGTATAATAAGCGTAGTGCTGTTGGCGGTTTTTCCGGCTACGGCTACTGGAGTTCTACGGAGGACGACGCAGACGGCGCGTGGTACCAGTACTTCGGCAGTGGCAACCAGGACGTCAACGTCAATAAGATCGTCAGGTTGTGTGTTCGGGCGGTGCGGGCTTTTTAACTATTTATCTATTCAACAATTAAGGGGGTACCGGGGGCGAAGCCCCCAGTGGAAATTTTTTTTCAGCGCGGTAATTTTGACACCTTTTTTGCTGATTTGCTCTTGGATCAAAACTGCTTTCTTCACAACAGCATAATGTGCTCCAGCACTCTGTATTCTTCAGCGTTACGATGGCATTCACTACCTTATAGCCGGGATGATGTCCCCTTCGAGTCAGGTGCGGTGCTTGATTGTTGTCGTATGCTGTGGAAGACAAGCGAGATAATTTCGTTACTCTCATAATAAAATAACAATAACCATGTTGAGCAATCCGAATACACTGAACATTCCTCAAGACATATTGGATTCGGCACGCCTGACAATAAATGACTTGAGAACAGAGTTGGCTGTCAGCTTGCATGCGCAGCGGCGTCTTTCAATCGGAAAGGCACATGAACTGGCAGATATGTCATTGTGGGAATTCCGTCAACTTCTGGCATTCCGACGCATTGCACCTGATTATGATCTCTCCGACCTGGATAAAGATATTGCAACGCTTCAGGAGTTAAGACGACGATGAAGGTGGTCAGTACTATCATCACTATCACTCAAGCGGTCAACACCTCATTCAATTCATCAATAATCGCCCCCATTCTCTCCCCGAAAAGCTGCCACATTTTACCCCGGCCGCCATGCGCGTCGAAGGGGGTGAGGTTGAGGTCGTCAGGCTCAATATGGATGCTGGAGGCAATGTGCTCTTTGATCATGCGCAGCCAGCTCATCTGCTCTTCGGTGAACTTTTCCCCGGCGCCTGAGTGCTGCCTGAACACCCACTCCTTGAAATTGGTGTCGACGGTTTTGTCGTACATGGTGAGTACGGGGTCGATGCCGGTGATGCGGCGGATGAGTGAGACGAGGGCGATGAGCTCGTTTTTCGGGCTGGTGCCGTTCACCTTTTCGAGTTGCTCGTAAGCGTGCCAGATGCGCATCGGGGCAAGGGCCGGTTTGTCGGCTTTGAGG
>CAIYWF010000031.1 GCA_903929845.1 uncultured Chlorobiaceae bacterium
GTCTGCAAAACGAAAAAGCTGAGCAACATGCGCTCTTCGGGCACGGATGAGTCTCTTCGTCTCACTCAGCCGAAAATTCTTTCGCTCGAACAGGCGCTTGAATTTATCAATGATGATGAGTTGCTGGAGGTAACACCCCAGAGCATCAGGCTCAGAAAGAAGATTCTCGATGTGAACCTCAGGGCAAAAGCCACCAAAAAGGCAAATGCTTAGTTCTCAAAGAAAAGCCTTTTCAGTTGTGTCCGGGCGCTCGCAAGCAGCTCCCGGACGGCTGAGATTCCTTCTGGCCTCCCCTCTCGATACCATGGTGCTCGCCATGCCGATTTCCTGGAAAGGAACATTACAGCAATATGCTGGGCGCCAGCCCAGGGAACATGCCTCCAAACAGGATGTACGCATCGACTATTACATCGAGCACGATAATGTGCAGCTTGCGCGAATGTGGGAAAAACACTGTCGTGGTTATCAGACAATAGGATATCGGGTCAGACAACGTCATGCGTAGTCACCAGTATGCATTATGCCAGTATCAAAATAGTGTTGAATACCATGACTGGAATCGTAAAGGCACTATGCTCAGTCGCCTTGATGTATTTGGGAGGTATTGTGAGGCGTAAAAATTCATTATAAAAAGGATTTTAAAAGGTGAAATGGAATACCGCTCAGGTGCTGTTATAATCAGAAAAAAATGTAAGTTTGATTCGCTATGGTATTAAACACGATCCATGAACACCTTATGTCTTTGAACGCTCACCCATGGAAATAAGAACGGATCTCCACCTTGGAGACTGCACACAAGTACTCTCAGTTCTGCCGGACGATTCGGTAGACCTGATATTTACCTCTCCGCCTTATGCTGACCAGAGAAAGCAGACTTATGGTGGTTTTCATCCAGATGACTACGTCGAGTGGTTTTTGCCGATATCCGAGCAACTGCTGAGGGTACTTAAGCCAACCGGTACCTTTGTGCTGAACATCAAAGAGAAGGTTGTCAATGGCGAACGGAGTACCTACGTAATGGAACTCATTCTGGAGATGCGAAAACAGGGATGGTTCTGGACTGAAGAGTTTATCTGGCACAAAAAAAACTCTTATCCTGGCAAATGGCCAAATCGCTTCAGGGATTCCTGGGAGCGGCTGATCCAGTTCAATAAAAGCAAACAGTTTTACATGGATCAGGAAGCTGTTATGGTTCCGATGGGCGACTGGTCAAAGAGTCGGCTCAAAAACCTCAGTGATACTGATAAAGTACGAGATACGTCGAAGGTGGGGAGCGGATTCGGAAAAAACATCTCCAACTGGCTAGATCGGGAGCTGGCCTATCCGACAAACGTGTTACACCTTGCGACCGAGTGTAACAATAAAAAACACAGTGCTGCATTTCCTGAAGCTCTCCCCGAATGGTTTATCAAACTCTTTACCAAAGAGGGCGATACCGTCCTTGATCCCTTTATGGGTTCAGGTACAACCAATGCTGTAGCACAAAGAATGAATCGACACTCCATCGGCATTGAAATTGTGGAGGAGTATTACTCCATGGTACAAAAAGAGTTGAAACCTGTTGAACTCTATCTGCTGGAACAAAAAAAAGAATATGACACCACTTGCCCTTAATGACGTCTCGGCTTATGTTGAAAAGAATATTGGCACCTTTCATCAAAAAAGAATAGCAACTCTTGATGATTTGAGTCTCTCAAAAGTACTGAAAAGGAAGAACCCTTATCTCTTTAAGGCAAAGTCTGTTCTTACTGCCCAAGAGATCGTCAAAGGTCTGGTTGATGCTCATATCTCATCAAACGAGGAGACTGTTTTTGGTGACTGGCTGGAGGGGCTTGCCATATTTATCAACGGCAAGGTGTATGGCGGCTGGAAATCCGGTATTCCCGGAGTTGATCTTGAGTTTGACAAGGATGGGAAGCGATTAATCGTCACTATCAAATCGGGCCCGAATTGGGGTAACAGCAGCCAGATTGCCAAGATGAAGTCTGACTTCAAAACAGCGGCAAAAACTCTGCGAACCAGTAATTCAGGGATTCAGGTTGTTGCAGTCAATGGATGTTGTTACGGAAAGTGCAGTACCCCCGATCAGGGTGACTATTTCAAATACTGTGGCCAGACCTTTTGGGAGTTCATCTCATCAGAACCAAATCTTTACACCGACCTTATCGATCCATTAGGGCATACAGCGAAGGAGAAAAACGACGAATTTTGTCACTCTTATGCCCAGATGATCAACAAATTTACTCAGCAATTTGGTGCGGAGTATTGTGAGGCCAACGGAGCTATCAACTGGAAAAAGCTGGTAGAGTTCAACTCTTCAGCGGGGAGGTAATAGTGAATTCCTCTGATGAGGTTACCATTCTGCTCGAAGCTGAAATTGTCAAGGATCAGCCAGAGACTGGTTATATCTCAAAGAAAAGCCTTTTCAGTTGTGTCCGGGCGCTCGCAAGCAGCTCCCGGACCGCTGATTCCTCCCTGTGGGTCAATTCAGCAATTTCGCTCACTGCTCTCTTTTCCTGTTCAGCCATCTGATATACCTCTTTTTCTTCAGCTCCAAGCTTTTCAATGCACTGCTGCATCTTCAGGTTATCACTGTCAAGAGCACTATTAATTTTCGGATTGGAAAAAGTTTCTTTTCGTCCAAAAAGCTCATCAGCAGTTGCTGCCAGGGGAGCATCATTACTGACTTCACCAAAAATCCGGACAAAGCCCATAAAATCAAGACCGACTGCTTCGCAGGGGGTGATACGGTTTTCAAGAATATCCCGAGCAAGTATCTGGAATTTTTCCCAAAGTTCAGGCAGCCTGACAGCAAAGTCGAAGCTGTCATCCTTATTGCGAGCGTCAGCGCTGTAAGGTACCTTCATGAGTACGGTAATACCTGCCGCTTCAGCATATTTTTCAGCAATACCACTGCCGTCATCGCGATTGATTATCAGGCCGAGCAGCCGCGATTGCCCCCCGATGGTTCTGAAATAGTTGTTCGCCTGGCAGATATTATTTGCCGTAAAGATAGACTGGCGGTCATTGTTGGTTACAAGAATAACCTCCTCACTCAGTGAGCGGGCCAGCGGTGTGGCAAATCCTCCGCAGACAACGTCACCAAGAAAGTCCATGAGAATGATGTCGAGCTCCCATTTGAAGATCCCGAGCTTTTCAAGCACATCAAATCCCGAGATGATGCCTCTGCCGCCGCAACCACGGCCAACCTGTGGCCCGCCAAGCTCAATACCATAAATGGGCTGTGGGAAATCAGGTATATCTCGGCGAAAGACAATATCACTGATTGACACCTGCTGATTCAGTGCGTTTTTTTCTGCAAAAACATCCGTCACTGTGGGGAGCGGAATGCCCCCGAAGAGGGAAGTCGTTGAGTCGTGTTTTGGGTCACAGCCAAGTTGCAGTACCCGTTTGTTCATCATTGCAAACGTGGCGCTGAGGTTCGTTGTCGTGAAACTTTTGCCAATGCCGCCCTTGCCGTAAATAGCGATGGTTCTTGCTGTCATCAGGTCGGGCTTATGATTTGTTCTCTTTTTTCCAGAGCAGGATCATTTTGAGGCAGTCTGGATCAGTAAAAGCCTGCACATAGGCCTCCGTGATATCCTCTTCGACGGTGTGCCGATGGGTAAAAATCCTTTCCGCATTAAGTTTGTGCTGTGCGATAAGTTCCCTGACCCGGTCCAGATCACCTTTGGCCCACTGTTTGGCCGCAATGAAGGAGAGCTCTTTCTGGAAGGCCTGTGAGTAATCGATGTTGATTCTCTGATAATATCCTCCGAAAATCACGGTTCCGTGAAATTTCAAAAACCGGAGGCCGGTATCAATTGCACTCATGATGCCGGTACTGTCTATCAGAACGTCAAACTCATGTCCTGCCAGTGCTGCTGAGACGTCTTCAGTTTCAGGGTCAACCTTCAGGTCGGCAGTTGAGAGGGTCAACCTGTTCTTGTTGGGTTCGGTTGCGGCAACCAGTTTTGCTCCCATAAGCTGTGCCAGTTCTGCGGCGAGAATGCCGACCGCTCCCTGGCCAAGCACCAGTACTTTCTTGTTTTCAACTTGAGCAAGATCTACAATATGGAGGGCTGTAGCACCAAGCGGCAGTGCTATGCCTGACTCCGGGTGGTCGAAGTTGTCAAGAACAGTAATACTATCGACAGGGCAGGTGATATACTCCGATGCCCCACCAAAAGCGGCATTGACTCCTTCATACCCGAATGATCCAGCTACGTAGGCAAATTTGCCGATCAGGTTCTCGTTGACATGCTCACCCACCTCAATGATCTTTCCGACCGTTTCATAGCCGGGAATAAAGGGAAAAATAAAGGGCCACGAAGGGATAAGGCCGTTGTAAGCCATTTTTTCCGTGCCGGTACTGATTGACGACCACCAGGTTTCAACCAGTACATCCGTTGACGAAACGGGCTTCAGGGTCACCTCACTGAGTTCAATCTGGCGAACACCCGTGAAGACAATGGCTTTTGCTTTCATAATTTTATGCTGTGTCAAAGGTGATCAGGCCGCTTGACGCTGCTTGAGTTTCTTTTCATTATGCTTTTCAAGAAGCAGACGGATGACGAATTGCGCGGCATTGACAAGATAGCTCAAATAGGCGAGAAGTGCTGTCCAGATAAGTGTGGTTTTATCAAGTCCGATAAAAAAGAGAACAAAGTAGGAGAGATGCACCACCATGGCGATGGCGCTGCCGAAATCCTCCCAGAAGAATTCATGAGCAAAGGCAAACTGGCCGAAAACCTCAAGTTCAAAAAAGCCGCCGGTCACAAAAATCAGGACAAGCATGAGGGTTTTCAGGGTGACAAAAAAGGTGATCCATGCGAAGTTGTCGATTCCGTTGTGGGACTGGTAAAGCCAGGTGACCGTCAGGCCGGCAAGAAACATCACGAACTGGATAGGCGCAAGGATTCCCTGCACTTTCGTCCAGACTGATGCGTTTCTGCGTTCAAGCTGGTCGGGGGTGTAACGGGGCATATTACAATAAGTTCACTGGTGGTTGAAAGTCCTTAACTGCGGTGCAAAAAAGTGGTTGAATATAGTAAAAATCGGTATGGACGGCAAACAGTGCTCTATTTTATTTGATCTTCCACTCATAAACGTTATAAAGCGTTGAGATAAGGTTGACATCAACATTCTGGATGCGGCGGCTGAATCCCTCAAGCTCGTCATAATAATAAAGAAAAGTTCTCGGTTGTTCGTCGTGCAGGATCTTCTGGTAGCGTTTCCAGAGTGCTACAGAGCGTTCATCTGGAAGTGGGCCGCTCAGTGCAGCAATAACCATATCAAGCTCACGATGCTGAAAAGCGGAGGAGTTGAACGGATGCTTAGCAAAATCGGATCCCCAGATGACAAGCTGAAAGGGGAGTGTTTCAGCAGCCATCCCTGAAAGAGCGGCATCATAGCGGAACTCATTCTGGTTTTTATTAAAAATCAGTCCTTCATCAAACTTAAGACGACAGTCAATACCAATTTCACGGAGGTTTTGCTGAATAATCGTTGCAGCATAGTTACGCCTTGGATTGCCCACCGGAGCCGCAAGCTCAAAAGAGAATTTCTTCCCGTTATTTTGCAGAATACCATTCGGGCCAGGCTCCCACCCGGCCTCGCGCAGTAAAGCAGAAGCTTTCCGGGGGTTATAGTTGTATGGATCAAGCGAGACATCGGCAAGCTCCCTGTAGGCGGGCGAAAGAGAGGTGTTGACGATGGTGGCGTGCTCAGGGCCCATAAAGCCATCAATAATCGACTGCCGGTCAATGGCTATGGTTAGTGCACGGCGTACCAGTTTGTCACCAAACAGGGTATTCGGCTTTATCTGATGGTTCCTGCGATACGCCTCTCCGTCAATGTTTAGCCAGACAATACTGTCGAAGTAACGGTTCTGTACCGGTCTGATGATAATCGAAGGCGAGCTTTTGCCCAGCTCTTTAACATCCTTGGGATTGATTCCTCCAGCCGAAAGCATAGCATCAATCTGGCCGGATTTCAGCATGGCAAGCCGGGTTGTGTATTCCGGAACCACCATAAAAACCATGTTCGTGATGGTGGCTGGATGGGGCAGCGTTGATGAAGGGTTCGTGACAAGCTCAAGTTTTTCCTGTCGTACCCACTTTTTCAACTTGTAGGGGCCTGCGCTTACTATCGGTATTTCTGTAGCTCTGGTGCGGATCTCATCCGGTGGAAAAGCCTTGAAAACATGCTCGGCGACCGGCATCAGATCATTGAAATGATCGAGCACAATCTCCTGCGCCATAGGTTTACTGAAATGCAGCACCAGGGTTGAATCGTCCGGTGTTTCGACTGCGTTTGAAATATCAGCGGTTCCATCAGCAAGCAGAACAAGATCATTGAGATAGTGCTGCCTGGAACTGGCAATTCCTGGGTTCTTGTATAAGTAATAGGAGTACTTGAAATCATGCGACGTCACTTTTTCCCCATCTTCCCAGAGAGCATCACTTCGTAAATGGAAGGTGACTTTTTTCCCGTTTTCAGAGAACTCCCAGCTTTTGGCGGTGTTTGGAAGAAAGGTAATGCCGCCCTTCTTTTCGTCGTATTCGGGTTTCACCAGCGAAGGATAGAGCAACTTGCACACCTCGCGTGACATCGAAAACTGGATGAGCAGAGGATTGAGATAGTCGAAATCAGCCGAAATGGCCATGACAATCCGGTCACGCCGCAACTCAATATTGTTCTGGCGGCAGGCAGAAATTCCGGCAAGCATCAGAAGTATTGCTATTGAGTAAAGTAATTTCTGCGGGAGTGTCCGTTTCATTTCCTGGCGCTTGTGGTTGAATATTTCATTCCCAGAAGGTAGGGAAAACAATGAACAGAAGACAATGGATTTAATAACAGACGCGAAAAAGCCGTCCTGCATTCAAGACGGCTTCTTGCTGTTTGATGTTGTCAAAAGAGCTGTTTTGTTCAGCACTCAATAATAGTTGACAAAGCCGGTTTCGCTGATGATATGTTTGCCTTCAGGTGTTTTTGGCAAGTCAATAAATTGCTTTACAGCGCCAGTCGGATTGCCGTTTGTGTACATAAAGAGCGGGCGAGTAATCGGGTAGGTTCCATTCTTGACCGTCCTGACGTCAGCCTCAACACCATCAACCAGAACAGCTTTGACTGAACTGTCAACAAAACCGAGACCGATATAGCTTATTGCCGCAGGCGTCGAAGCAACACGACTCTTGATTGCGCCATTGCTTGACTGAGTTTCAGCTCTCTTCGAAATGGGGTTCTCCTTGCCCATAACCAGTTCTTTAAAGGTATCAGCCGTCCCACTGTTCGATTCGCGCTGGATGACCACGATAGCCGAATTTGCGCCGCCAAGCTGGTTCCAGTTGGTATACTTGCCCATGTAAATACCCCGAATCTGTGCCTTTGAGAGTGCATTGATACGATTGCTCGGATGAACAACAATTGAAAGGCCATCAAGCGCAAC
>CAIYWF010000032.1 GCA_903929845.1 uncultured Chlorobiaceae bacterium
ACTCGCTGATTGAAGTAGATCCAGCTCAGCTCCCTGTTGACATACAAGGAGGTATCAAAAAAATCCGAAACAGGGTCTTTCAGCATACCAAACAATAAAAATTAAGTGTATCGAATGATTCCATTTTCGTGAACTACTGCGTCAAGAGGTTCATCCCAGGGATCGGCGGGAAGCTCATCAACCCTTTGCTGAAAAAAGGAGAGTCCAATCCTGCAGGGGTTAACTCCCCTTTCTGAGAGCCGCTTTAAAAAACGGTCATAAAATCCTTTCCCATACCCAAGGCGACACCCTTTTTCATCAAAGGATAAAAGGGGAAGCAGTACAACATCAAGATGCGATTCATCAAAAGAAGAGAGTTCCTCAGGTTCAAGTTGACCCAATTGAGCCTTTCGTACCGAATCGCCCTTTTTAAACGCGGCAGAAATAAGATCACCCTTGCGAATAACTGGAACCGAAAGCTTTTTATCATTGACAGAAAGCTTGTCAATTATTGGAGCTGTTGATACTTCCGCCAAAACAGATATCGAAAGGTATAGATGAATAAAACGGGCATTGAGAACTTCAGGAAGTCTGATAACATGCTCTGCAATAGCCCAGCTCATCGCAATACGCGAATTTTCACTGATCGAACGGCGCCTGGCAATCATTATTGCCCTGAGAGCAGTTTTTTCAATTGCTATATTTGCGTTAGGATCCATGAAGAAATATAGGACAATGCTCTTGAACATCTCGGGTACCTTTTGAAAGTAAAATAATAAAATAGAGCTTTTGCCACCTATAAAAGCCTCCTTTTCAGGCGACAAATCATATCATCAGAATTAACATTGGTAAACCAGTAGAAAACCGTATAGATCGAAGTTCTCTGTATCGTCAAGTCATGCTTAGTTCAATAATTGTAGTATCTTTAACACAGATACAGAAGGATATCCAGTGGAACTGCATGCACGAATTGTTATAAGTATAAACATCCAAAATTGAAGCAAATTCATGAGCTTTATTTTTCAGCAGGCACGCATCCTCAATCCGCTTGAACAAGTTGATCTTACCGGAACGATAAAAGTGAGTAACGAGGGAATCATCGAAGCTGTTATTTACGGTAATGAAACTCTGTCCGCATCGCCGGAGGATAAAGTAATTGATCTTCGAGGGCAAATACTGGCTCCAGGGCTTTTCGATATGCATTGCCATTTCAGAGAACCGGGTCAGGAATATAAGGAAACTCTCGAAAGTGGTGCTAAAGCGGCTGCATTCGGCGGATTTACAGGCGTTGCACTGATGCCGAACACCAAACCGGTTATAGACAGTCCACTCGGGGTTGCTTATCTTCGCCATCACGCCTCAATGCTTCCTGTTGATCTTGAAGTGATCGGAGCGATGACTGTTGAAAGCAAGGGCGAACATCTCGCACCATTCGGAAAGTTCAGCTCCTATGGAGTCACGGCAGTTTCGGATGATGGATCGGCCATTCAAAACAGTCAAATCATGCGACTGGCTTTTGAGTACGCTTCAAACTTTGATCTACTCATTATTCAGCACTGTGAAGAGCGATCGCTTACCGTGGGTGGCGTTATGAATGAAGGGCTTTTTTCAACCAAACTCGGACTGAAAGGCATCCCTGATGTATCCGAAGCGATTATGCTTGGAAGGGATCTGCTTTTGATTCAATATCTTGAACAGCATAAACTGCATGACCCGCTCATAAGGCCGCGTTACCATGTCGCCCATATCAGTACCAAAGCCGCGCTTGATCTTGTTCGCAAGGCAAAACAGGATGGGCTTCAGGTTTCCTGCGAAGTAACGCCGCACCATTTCACACTTTGTGATGAAGACCTTTTTGAGGCTGAACAGAAAGGAAACTTTATCATGAAACCACCACTCTCGTCAAGGGAAAACCGTGAAGCTTTGCATGATGGGCTTGCCGACGGGACTATTGATGCCATAGCGACAGACCATGCTCCCCATGCCTCCCATGAAAAAGAGTGTCCGCCCGATCAGACTGCTTTTGGCATTATCGGCCTTGAAACCGCCCTGGGTCTGACAATTACCGAACTGGTTGAGAAAAAAGTGATTACCATGTCTCGCGCTATTGAACTGCTGTCGGTTAATCCAAGAAAGATCATGAACCTCAAACCAATTCTCTTTGTACCAGGAGAACAGGCAAATTTCTCAATCATTGACCCCGACGTCTTATGGAGCGTTACGACAAGCGCATTGAAATCAAAATCGTCAAACACTCCATTTCTAAATCGCTCCCTGAAAGGAAAAGCGAGAGGAATATTCCATAAGGGAAAACTTGTTGAAGCGGAAACCTTGTAAAGAAGTAATTCATTCTGTAGAAAACTTGGTTATCGGTTATAATTTTATTAAACTCCTTTTCATTTTGAGTAAAAACGACAGCAGAACGTCTTAACAAAAAGAACTACTTTACAAGTCATGGCAAAGAAACAATCATTTGCAGATAAAGGCAAAAAAACAGGTACCAGTGATTTCAAGTGTGCCAAACTTATTTTTTCAGTGAAGTCAGAAAAAACCAATGCATGGAAATTCATTGAGAAAAACGTCCGGATCCCAAATGGGGAAAATGATCAGGTAATTCTTACAAAAGCAATCACCGATTACGCAAAATAATCGCACGGGATATTTCCTCAGGGTATCACAGGATGCCCTGACTTTCTCCTGTTACCTCACCGCCTTTTTCCTCCCATAGACATGGCAGACAGCCCCTGTTCTTCAGAAATGAAGTCATCACCCAATTGGTTTGAAAAGTGGTTTAACCATCCGTTCTACCTTGAGCTCTACAGCCACCGGGACAATGATGAAGCTGCACACTGCATTCATACTATCCTTTCCAGATCTGGTCTTGATCTGAAAAAGCCTGAATCACTATCAGTGCTCGATATTGCCTGCGGAGCTGGCCGCCACGCTCTGGAGCTGGCCAGTC
>CAIYWF010000033.1 GCA_903929845.1 uncultured Chlorobiaceae bacterium
CTTCCCCAAGTTGCGCAAGGCGGTCGGGATCCATGATAACAACATAATTTGGCACGGGAATGCCCCATTTGTTGAATAGTTTCATGGCTGGCCCTTCAAGTATCTTAGCCATACTATCGGTATTTGTATGTTAATGGGTAGGAACACAGAAAAGTGCAAGGGTTTAATTTAACTACATTTCTATGTAATCCAATTGCTCCAGTTTAAAAAAACACGATTATGAATGATTTTTTGCTTTGGTGGCACACTTTGCCCTCACAAATGAATCCCGTGATTTTTTCGGTTGGTTCATTCGCTCTCCGCTGGTATGGTATGATGTACGTCATAGCATTTACCATTGTGTATCTGTTGACCCGTTATCGCCTCAACAATGAAAAGCTCTCTTTTGAACGCTCCTTTGTCGGTGATGCACTGACATGGTCGATGGTTGGTGTTGTCCTGGGTGGACGTCTTGGATATATCCTCTTTTACGGAATGAACTCATTTCTGCAGGATCCTCTCGGCAGCATCACTCCCTGGACCTCATCTCCCGGAGGATGTCATTTTTCAGGCATTTCTGGAATGTCCTATCATGGCGGGGTGATCGGAGTCGTTATTGCCCTGTTGGTCTTTACCCGTTCTCAGAATAGAGGTTTTTTTGAGACGTTTGACCTGTTTATTCCATCAATTCCGCTTGGCTATTTTTTCGGGCGTCTTGGGAATTTCATTAACGGTGAACTTTATGGCCGGGTTACAGATGCTGCAATCGGCATGTACTTCCCTCTCGCTCCAACAGTCGAACTCCGTCATCCTTCGCAGCTCTATGAGGCCTTTTTTGAAGGTATCGTGCTTTTTCTCGTTCTCTGGCTCCTTCGAAAAAAATCCATATTCCCGGGATTTCTCTCGGCGATCTATCTTTTCGGATACGGCTTTGTCCGCTTTTTTATCGAATATTTTCGTGAACCTGATGCCCAGCTCGGTTTTGTGCTGCTGAACTTTTCTATGGGACAAGTGCTTTGTTTTCTCATGATGATTGCCGGTATTGGAGTCTTTTTTGCCACAAAGTATTATGCTGCACGATCAGTGGTGGTTTAGGCAAAGAAAACCCATGCTGGGCATATCATTCATAACTTTCGTTTACGGAGAAAGATATAACCCGCTAGAGCAATAAACACAGCCGCAATTCCCCACAGGTAAAGCGAAAAATGTACACCACCTTCGTACATACTGAAAATACCAAAGAGGAAAAATATCACTGCGGCCCCGATTTTGATAATGTTTTCGGGCAGCTTCGCGCCCAGCATTTTTCCGACAACAATGGCAAGGCCATCAGAAATAACCATCCCGATCGTTGAACCGAGCCAGACAGGTAGAAAGGGATGGGTTGATGCAAGGGTAATGGTCGAGAGCATGGTTTTGTCACCAAGTTCTGCCATAAAAAAGGTTGAAAAGACCAGCCAGAAGGGGTGAATGCCGGTTTTACAGCTCTCCTCATCATCATCCAGAGTATCACCACGCAGCGTCCAGAAACCGAAAGCAATAAAGGCAATGCCAGCCACAAATTTGATCCATTCAGTCGGCAGCTTGTCGCCGATAAACCAGCCAATACCGGCTGAAAAAACGTGAATGGCAAGGGTTGCCCAGAAAATTCCCCATAACACCACGCCGGTGTTGTAACAGGTTGCAAGAGTAAGCGCCACAAGCTGTGTTTTGTCGCCAAGCTCAGCCAGAAAAATCATGACAAGAGAAAGCCAGAATGCGTCCATGTTTTGGATAAATTGATTATGTGTCTGTCGACAGTTCAGGATATTCCGAAAAAAACAGAGCACCAGTATAGAGCAATAGCCTGGGATGTACAAGCAGAAAAGTGGAGCTTGCCTATGATTTTATACTGGGAGTAGTTGAATATATGGTCGATTATTATGACTTTACGGTATTAGTACAAACCGAATCGGGAGATTATTTTTCATAACTGATTGTAAATAAATGGCAGCAATAAGAACAGCGGTTGAAAATGATGTGCCGAGATGCGCCGAGCTTCTCAGAATTCTCTTCAGCCAGGAGTATGAGTTTACCCCTGATGTTGAACTGCAGTCGAGAGGACTCTCGATGATTATCCACAATCCGGAGCTTGGGTGCATATTTGTTGCAGAAGTTGACGGGGTCATCCAGGGTATGGTGATGCTGCTGTTTACGGTGAGCACTTTTCTTGGCAAAAAAGTCGCTTTGCTTGAGGATATGGTTGTGGCGCCTGCATGGCGGAGCAAGGGGCTTGGCGCCCTGCTGATCAATCATGCAGTGGATTTTGCCCTAAGGGAGGGATTTGGGCGCATCACGCTTCTCACCGACAGCGATAACAATCCAGCACAGCAATTTTACCGGATGCAGGGGTTTTCACAGTCACAAATGGTCGTTTTCAGAAAGCTTCTTGACTGAACAACAGCTTGAGCGAAGCTGTCTCTTCAGTTCGACTTCAAATCAAGAGAGCGGCTTGTCGCAATCAATGCAGCCTTTCTTGCCGGATAGAGGCTGACTGCGAAACAAAGCAGGATAGCTGTGACTCCTACGACAATAAAATCACCCGCTTGCATGCTGATTGGATAGGAGTGAACAATAAAGGCGCTTTTTGAAGGGAGTTCGACAAAGCCGTAGAGTTCCTGAAGCTTGCAGACACTCCATGCGATGATTGTGCCGGCAGCAGTGCCTGCAAGTCCTGTTATTCCTCCCTGAATGATGAAGATGGACATGAACTGAGGTTTTTCCAAGCCAAGACAGCGAAGGTAAAAGAGCTCACGCTGTTTGTCGATTGCGGTCATGGCAAGGGCTCCAGTCAAACTGAGGGCCGCCACAAGAATGATAAGCATCAGAATGCTGAAACTTATCCATTTTTCAAGCTTCATTACGGCAAAAATATTGCTGTATTTTTCTTCGAGAGTCCTGACTTTGCAGGTTGTTTTCAAAGGACTTCGTGTAAGCCACTCTCTGAGGTGGCTTGTGACAATGTCGCCCGATTCGCCTTCCTGAACTCTGATATCAATGCCAGAATACTCTCCCTTGCCAAGCAGCAGAATATTCTGGGCAAACCGGTCTGAGGTGAGCACATATCGGTCATCAAAAACTTTTTGCAAGGAGAAGAGTGATGAAATTGTTGTTTCCGGGATACGGAGTGCCGGTATCAGATAGGGTTGTGATAACGATTCCAGGCCCAAAGAGATTAGTTCCGGACTGAAAATTCTCACTGACTTGAATGGGTAAAGGTTTGTCCTGTAGGCTAAAAGTTCTCCGACAGCAATGGTTTCATGTGTGAAAAACGGACGTACTGCATGGGTCTGGCGCATCAGCCGACGGTGAGCAGCATCACTGAGTCCTTTAACGACCACCAGTTCGCTTTTATCCTGGCTGGACATAATAGCCTCACCTTCAGCGAATGGCTCTGCAGATTCAACTCCTTCCAGTGCTCTTAAAGCCTGCAGAAGGCTATCGGATACTTTGATTGTTCTACCGTCAAGAGGAACAAACTGAACAGGGCTGTCTATAGTGATAAAGAGATCGCGAGCAAGTTTTTGAAAGCCGTTCAAAACACTCATGACCACAAGGAGGGTGCTGACGCCAATAATTATTCCAGCAAGACTGATAGCTGAAATGATATTGATAATCCGGAACCGTTTGCGGGCAAAACTGAATCGTTGAGCAATCCAAAAACCAGGTTTCATACAAGCGGCAATAACATTGAATTTTTAAGTCCCCAGAGCGGTTCCGGGTTGCAGCGAGGCAGCAATGCGAGCCGGAATAAAGGCAAACAGCAGAGTGAGAGCCATAACGGCCAGAGAGACCAGTGCATAATCCACCGGATTGATCAAGAGTGGAACATATTTAATGAAATAGCTTTTTTCTGGCAGGGTGATAAGGTGATACCGCATTTCGAAAAGAGAGAGAGAGATGGCCATAATATTGCCAACAGCGATCCCTGAAAGCGATATGAGAAATGCCTGTACCATAAAAATCGAACTGAGTTTGCCAGGTTCAAGACCGAGTGCGCTGAGCATGCCGATTTCACGGGTCTTTTCGATGATCAGTACCAGAAGAGTCGATATGATGTTAAAAACGGCTACGATGGTGATGGTTACAATCAAGAGCGGGGTGATATTTTTCTGGAGCTTGAGCCATTCAAAGAGATTCGCATACCGATCAAAAACCGTATAACCATAATATTGAAAACCCAAAGCATCGGCAACCTCTGTCAAGGTTTTCGACAGTTGATCAAGTTTATGAACATTTACATCATAGCCACTGATCATCATTGGATTAAAGCGTTGTTGAAGCTCTTTCAAATCAGCAAGAACAATGTAATCATCAAATCCCTCCTGTAGCCCTGTATCATAAATTCCGCATATAACTCCAGGCTCAAGGTCAAGAGAAGAAAGCAGATAAACAATATTATTCTGGCCAACAATAAGTTTTGTCCCGGATTGCCCCCCTCCAAGACTGACAAGCATTACTTTTTTACCAACCTTCAGATTGAGGTTTTCGGCCAATGTTTGTCCTATATAGAGTGCAAGTCCCTTGTCAGTATTAATTGGCGCAATATTTCCTTCCCGGAAAAATTTTTTTAGAAATATTTTTCGTGATTCTTCGTTAACACCCTTGATACGAACTGGTTTATTGAGCCAGACATCACCAACTCCATTGTTACGGCTCCGAAGCACAAAACTTTTTTCCAGAAATGGCGATGCATTTGCAATATTTGCATTCTTTACAAGCTTCGCAAGATCAGAGCGACGTTCCTGAAAAAGTTGTTCGTCAGGAAGACGAATCTGCATGTGGGCGCTGAAACTGATCAGCTTGTTTTCAACACTGCGGGCAAATCCGTTGACAATCGACAGTGTCAGAATCAGTGCGGCAGTTCCTAAAGCAATACCTGCCACCGCCACAATAACAATAAAGGTCGGCTTCGACGCTGAACGCCGTTTAAATGCAAAACGCTTGGCAATGTACAACTCGGGTTTCATCCCGGAATGTTGTGAACTTCTTCCATTGACGAAAAAACCACAACTTTATTTCTTCCTTCTGCTTTAGCCTTGTAGAGAGCTCTGTCGGCATTGCTGATGAGGGTGGCCCAGTCATGCGCATCATCAGGGAAGGTTGCTATACCAATACTCACCGTAAACTCTAAGAGAGGTTGACCCTCCTCATGCAGAAATGGTTCATCACTGATAATCTTGCGCAGACGCTCCGCGATGTCCCGCGTAGTTGCAGTTCCTGTTTTTGGAAAAAGAAGAGCAAACTCATCTCCGCCAAACCTTGCTGGAACATCATAAGCCCTGCATTGACTGCTGATGATATTTGCCAGAATTTTAAGGGCTTTATCTCCGAAAATATGCCCGTTAGTGTCATTGTAAATCTTGAAATGATCAATATCGATCATGGCAAGGGAGACCCTGTCATTCAGGCGTTTTGCACGTTCGACATCGATAATGAGGTGTTCCTTGAAATGGCGATAATTATAAAGGTTAGTCTTTTCGTCCCGAATATATATTTCATCAAGCTTCTTGTTTTTTGCCTCAATATCGCCGCAAAAGCTCATGATTGACTTGGTAATCTGGGTAATATCACTGGAGTGTTCTGTTTCAGTCAGCTCCTTTTTCATCTCCTCCGCAGTATCGTGAATACTCTCAGGTATATTTCTGTTAAGCAATTTCAGTTGCCCGACAAGCTGGGCAAGAGGGATAAGTGTCTGCCGGTAATTATTGTGGAGCAACCATCCAGCTGTGATACTGAGCGTCAGCAGTACCGCAAGAATGAAAAAAAGGAAAAACTCGTTAATATAAACAAGTTTTACTGCGGCATCTTTTGAAGCAATTTTAGCGTTTTCAATATTTTTATCCAGTCCTAGTTTGAAAAGTTCAACATTTTTTCCTGTAAGCTGTGCCTGCCAATTTTCATTTGCTGCAGGCATAGATGCAAAATGTTCCAGCCCTGCGTGCTGCATCTGAACAAGAAGTTTTTCGTACATGAGAAGCAGTACTTTAGAATTCCGGGCAAGAGGTGGTGATTGTTCCAAATTTCTGGAGAACCCATCCTCCATAAGTTTTCCTCTGAAATCAACAAGATCAAGATAACATGCCTGCTTTTTCTCAACCTGTATCTGCAGGTTATGCTGCGTCACAAAAAAGCCTGCAGTACCTGCAATAATAATGAGAAGACTGATTGTTCCGGTAAAAACAATTGCCTGTAAAGGAGAGATTTTTTTTATCCTGTAACGAGTACTATCCATAAATTTATTTAAGAATTATAGTCCTTTCAACAAGCCGGTATGGAGCGAAAGAACTTCTTTCAAATGCTTTCTGCCCCGAACTGCCAAGCCATGCGCCAAACCCTGCAGCAAGGGCATCACCGGGATAATATACATAGTAAAGAGTCGTAACAAGAGGATAGCTTCCTTCATACATATTTTGCTGTGTCGGCAAGCATGCAGGGGTGCTGTGGGATTTACCGGAAAGGAGAAGAATTCTGGTGTTCTGCGGCTCATTTCTTGAATCGAGCGCGATGTCATTAAGGGTCTTGTCGAGAGATGAGTTGAAAAGCAGCGCGAATGCGTTTTTATCGGAGGAAACCCTCATAATCAACTCCCTGTTGCTGCCGCATATCCATGCACGTAAATCCCTCCCCTTTTTCCCGATTTTTGCCGCCAGGAGGGAACGAAGCCGGTAATCATTCTCAATAAGTGGCGTTACACCTTTTTTACTGGAAGTAAAAAAAAGTTCTCCAAGCTCTTCAACTGATATTGTTCTGGCCGGATTATTGGAGTTAACGATGCACACAAGAGCATCGCGGGCAATCGGCTCGCGGCGTAATGAATGGCTTCGTTTTGCAAAAAGCGAATCCTCAGCAATATCAGTTTCGCCATCGATCATTGCGGCTCTTACACTTCGGTCAAGGAGGAGTTTTAGAGTGTTGTTCGAGCTGACCGGCATAACGGTTATATGAGTTTTCGGATAATAACGAATGAACAGTTCGGCATGACTCTCTGCAATATCAGAGAGCTGACTGTCGACAGCAAGAATCATTCGACCACTTCGGGCAGTTTCTTCATCCTGCCGCTGGGTGCAATTCAGCAAAAAAAAGCCCGAAAAAAGCAGGACCAAAGCGTTGATAACCTTGAGACTTGTTCTTTGACTCGAACTCTTCCTTAAAGACATAAGTATTTTGCTGTTTACGTTAAAAAAGCTTAATATTTCCGCCTTAATGGATATTTATCCATAGATCGGGATAAACAAGCAATGGGACAGTGATATTAAGACTTTGTACATCTCATTTACTCTGATTCAATTATATACTTTTTTCTGAAAATTTCTGCATAAGCATATTCCTGAGATGATATCATCTGTATCAAAGAGATTGAAAAAATATTCAGTATCGATTATCGGCGCTTCAGGTTATTCTGGAGCTGAGCTGACGCGAATTCTGCTTCGTCATGATAATGTTGAACTGCAGGAGCTTTACGCCTTTTCGCAGGTCGGCAACCATGTTTCCGATCTCTACCCCGCTCTTGGCTGCGACAAGGTCTATAACCAATACAGCGGAGAAACAGAGAGTGACATCTATTTTCTGGCGCTGCCCCATGGCGAGGCGCTGCAACTTGTTCCTTCCCTTGTTCAGGCCGGAAAGATCGTGATTGACCTTTCAGGTGATTTCAGACTGAAAAATCCAGACGAGCATAAAGAGTTTTATAAACAGGTAAAATCACCTGAAGCCGTTATGACCTATGGGATGCCTGAGCTGTTTCGTGATGACATTATCAGCGGAAAAACGATCAGTAATCCCGGCTGCTATGCAAGCAGTATCATTCTTGGGGTTGCTCCACTTTTTCCTGGCACAAAGAATTCCATAAATGTTCAGGCCATCAATTGTACCTCCACATCCGGCATCTCCGGTGCAGGGCGAAGCAGCAAAATCGAGCTTTCATTTTCAGAGATGAGTGAGAATGTCAGGGCATACAAGGTTGGAGTTCATCAGCATATTCCTGAAATCATGCAGGCTCTCGGCACTTCTGCCACGAACCCCTCTTTTGATTTCATGTTTACGCCAATGATTGGTTCACTGGTCAGGGGTATTTACAGCATCCTCAATGTTCAGCTCGAAAGTCCGGTGGAGGAAGAACAGATCATGGAACTTTATCGCAACTTCTATAAGCATGCTCCTTTTATCAGGATTCGCGACACGATGACCGAGATCAAGCATGTCGTTCATACCAATTTCTGTGATATTCATATCGCCAGAGTAACCGGAAGCGGCTCGCTGCTCATTGTCACCGCTCTCGATAACCTTCTGAAGGGCGCTGCTGGCCAGGCTGTACAGAACATGAATATCATGCTCGGACTTGATGAAAGAACAGGACTTCTCTAATTATTTAATTTTTAACTTTCTATACCAAAGTGGAAAAACTCTCCAAAGGGCTTAAAGTTATCCATCACCTTTCTGCCATAACACCCTGGCCTTCATCGGTGACCCCAATGGCGGCAGCATCAGACGGTACGCAAGGATTCTGGCCTGCCGGTTTTTCAACAGGCGCGGTCTCTGCCAATATCAAATACAGCAACAGGAAAGATCTGATGCTTCTTGTGACGGATGGCCCTGCCACTGCAGCAGCTCTCTTCACGCAGAACCGCTGCTGTGCTGCACCAATAACGCTTTCGCGCGAACATCTGCAACATTCACTCTTTTCCGTTCGTGCCATTGTCTGCAATAGTGGAAATGCAAATGCGGCTACTGGTGAGAAGGGGCTGAATGACGCTCGCGCCATGGCAGAAGCTGTCGCGTGTGAACTTTCGCTTAAACCTGAAGAGGTACTTGTTGCTTCAACAGGGGTTATTGGCCAGCTTCTGCCTATGGAGAATGTTTTGGCCGGGATCTCCTCACTCGCAGCAACCATGCAACGCGAATCAGTACTTGATGCTGCCGGTGCCATCATGACCACCGACACCTTTCCCAAGTTTTTCTCCCTTGAACTCCAGCTTTCAGGTGGTTCCATCCGTTTGAGCGGCATAGCCAAGGGATCCGGTATGATTTGCCCGAATATGGCCACGATGCTGGCATTTCTGACCACCGACGCCATAATAGAACCTGCCCTTCTTCATGAAGCGCTTGAAAAGGCAAACCGCCACAGTTTCAACGCCATTACGGTTGATGGCGATACCAGCACCAACGACATGGTATCCATTCTCGCCAGTGGTATCGGCCCGGAAATCAAGGCTGAAAGCAGCGATTTCACTCTGTTTTGTGACGCACTTGAAGCACTGATGACCTTTCTGGCCAAGCTTATTGTAATTGACGGAGAGGGCGCCACAAAACTTGTCGGCATCACCGTCAAGGGAGCTGCCGATGACCGAGATGCAGAACTCGCTGCCAGAACCATTGCCCAGTCAAGCCTTGTCAAAACCGCCATTCACGGAGAAGATGCGAACTGGGGCAGAATTATTGCAGCCGCAGGTCGCTCGGGCGCTATCTTCAACCAGAAAGATCTTGAGCTTCACTTCAATGAGCTTCCCATTCTTAAACCATACCTTGTTGCAGACTTCTCTGAAGAGGCCGCAGCAACGATTATGGCTAAAGACTCCTATACCATCACCCTTCGTCTTGGAAATGGTTCAGGTGAGGCTACAATATGGAGCTGTGACCTGAGCAAAGAGTATATCGATATCAACGGAAGCTACAGAAGCTGATACTACCATTAACTATTTAAAGAGCAATTTTCCCGCAATGGACCAAAGAAAAGCTCCCCAGGCAGCTATAGGACAGGTGCTTATTGAAGCACTACCCTATATCCGCCAGTTCGAAGGCAAAACCTTTGTTATTAAATATGGCGGTGCAGCCATGAAGGACGCCTGTCTCAAAAATATGTTCGCCCAGAATGTCACCCTTCTTCGCAAGGTTGGCATCAGGATCGTTCTTGTGCATGGAGGAGGTGACGCCATAACAAAAACGGCTGAAAAGCTCGGGTTGACCTCACGGTTCCTTCAGGGGCGTCGGGTAACAGACAAGGAGATGGTCTCCGTTATCCAAATGACCCTTGCAGGGAAAGTAAACCAGGATATTGTACATCTCATCAGCCAGCATGGCGGCAAAGCTGTTGGAGTAAGCGGGCTGGATGCCGATACCGTCAAAGCTCATCCCCATCCTAATGCTTAAATTCTTGGTATTGTCGGAGAAGTTGAGCAGATCAACACTGATTATATCGATATTCTCTGCAGTGCCGGATTGATTCCGGTCATTGCCCCGATCGGCTTTGATGACAAGGGCAACATCTACAATATCAATGCCGATGATGCTGCCAGCAGTATCGCTATTGCTCTGAAAGCCGAAAAACTCATCTACGTCAGCGATGTTGAAGGTATTCATGTTGGCGAAAGAATCCTGAAAACCATCTGCAAAGCCGAAGCCGCAGACTTTATCGAACAGGGTGTTATTTCAGGAGGAATGATTCCAAAAGTTCTTTCGGCATTCAAAACGCTTGACGGCGGAGTCAGAAAAATTCATCTTATTGACGGAAAATCAACACATTCTCTCTTGCTTGAAATATTTACGCATGAAGGGGTCGGTACCCAGTTTCTTGCAGAGCAGGAGAGTGATCAATCCCTAAACAGGTAACGGAATGGAAGAGGTTCAAACAAAACAAGCTCCAGCTAAACGTGATTTTCTGGGTTTTTCTCCGCTTGATGCCAACAAGATTATAGAGTTATTTGATTACTCCCTCTTTATCAAGAAAAAGAGAAAAGAGAGTTCTTCAGTAACTGGTTTTCTCCCGCTGCGCGACAAAACCGTCGCCATGATTTTCAGCAAGCCATCATTGAGAACACGAGTCTCCTTTGAACTTGGCATTCATGAGCTTGGAGGATATGCCATAACCCTCGATGGTCAATCAATCGGTCTCGGATCTCGCGAATCGGGAGAGGATATCGCCAGGCTCCTTTCCCGGTACAATGACGCCATAATCGCCCGCCTGCATGACCATGCTGTCATTGAAGGGTTTGCAGAACACGCGTCAATTCCTGTCATCAATGCGCTGACCAATCTGTCGCACCCTTGTCAGGTACTGGCAGATGCCTTTACCCTCTATGAGAAGTCGCTATGGAACGAAGAGATCAAAATTGTTTTTGTCGGCGACGGCAACAATGTTGCCAATTCTTGGATTGAACTGGCAGGCCTTCTCCCCTTTCATTTCGTACTCGCCTGCCCTGAAGGGTACATGCCGAACCAGGAGATCCTCAATGCCGCAAGGGAAAAAGGGATCAGCAAGATTGAGATTATACATGACCCCAAAGAAGCTGCAGCCCATGCTGATGTCCTCTATACCGATGTCTGGACAAGCATGGGTCAAGAAGAAGAGATCGCAGAGCGGCTCTGGATTTTCAAACCATTTCAGATTAACAGCACTCTGCTTGCTGAGGCAAAACCTGGTGCTGTGGTCATGCACTGCATGCCGGCACACCGTGGTGAAGAGATAAGTTCGGAGGTTATGGATGGGCCTCAATCCATTATTATTGATGAGGCCGAAAATCGGCTTCATGTACAGAAAGCGCTTCTGGTTAAACTGTTGAACCACGAAGAATACAGGAAATTTCACCTGACTCACCGGTTGCTGAATGCGGCTAAAAAAATCAAGGCCTGAAGGATGCATTTGCAATGAACAAACATGCACGACAACTGACGATCCGGGAAATTCTTCAGCAGAATAGTGTGGAAAATCAGCATGACCTCCTGCAACTTCTCCGCGATTCCGGTATTGCGCTTGCCCAGGCTACCCTGTCGCGAGACTGCGCCGAGCTTGGCATTATCCGTACACGAATACACGGAAGCTACCGGATGGTGGTTCCTGATGAGAACACCGACAAAATTATCAAAGGTCTTGTCGGTATTGAGGTGCTTGCCGTCAACGCCAATGAAACCACCATTATTATCAAAACACTTCCAGGAAGGGCTCACGGTGTCGGCTCCTATCTCGATCACTTGAAAAGTCCGCTCGTTCTCGGCACTATTGCCGGGGATGATACGGTACTGGTAATTCCCTCATCTGTGCTGAATATTTCCGCTTTGATATCATATATTCACAAGAATCTTTCCACAAACTGATAATTCATTACGACGCATGAGCAAGGAAAAAATTGCATTAGCCTATTCCGGTGGACTTGATACCTCCATCATGATCAAGTGGCTGAAAGACAAGTATGACGCTGAAATCGTAGCCGTTACCGGCAACCTCGGCCAGCAGAAAGAGATTGAAAACCTCGAATCGAAAGCACTCTTTACAGGTGCATCAAAGTTCCAGTTTGTTGACCTCCGCAAGGAGTTTGTTGAAGAGTATATCTGGCGCGCACTCAAGGCAGGAGCGCTCTATGAAGATGTCTACCCGCTTGCAACAGCGCTTGGACGTCCACTGCTTGCCAAGGCGCTTGTTGATGTAGCTCTCGCAGAAGATTGCACCATGCTCGCCCACGGCTGCACCGGCAAAGGCAACGACCAGGTTCGCTTTGAGGTCACCTTTGCCTCACTGGCGCCGCACCTGAAAGTGCTCGCTCCCCTGCGTGAGTGGGAGTTCACCTCAAGAGAGGCTGAAATTGCCTATGCCCTTGAGCACAACATCCCGGTATCTGCCACCAAGAAGAGCCCCTATTCCATTGATGAGAACATCTGGGGAATCAGTATTGAGTGCGGAGTCCTCGAAGATCCGATGGTTGCGCCGCCTGAAGATGCGTACCAGATAACCACCTCACCAGAAAAAGCTCCCGACACTCCTTCAGTGGTTGATATCGAGTTTGAAAAAGGTGTGCCTGTTGCTCTTGACGGAATAAAGATGAGCGGACTCGACATGATCATTCGCCTGAACGAGATCGGCGCCGCTAATGGAGTCGGAAGGCTCGATATGATTGAAAACCGCGTTGTTGGTATCAAGTCACGTGAAATTTATGAGGCCCCGGCAGCAACCATCCTCCACTTTGCCCATCGCGAACTGGAACGCCTCACCCTCGAAAAATCGGTCTTCCAGTACAAGAAGAACATTAGTCAGGATTATGCCAACATCATTTACAACGGCACCTGGTTCTCACCAATGAGAACAGCGCTTGATGCCTTTGTCAACGAGACGCAGAATCCTGTGACTGGCCTTGTTCGCCTGAAACTCTACAAGGGTGGAGTCTCCCTGCTTGGCAGAAATTCACCATACTCGCTCTACAACGAGGAGCTTGCTACCTACACCGAAGCTGACACCTTCAACCACAAGGCTGCGGCTGGCTTTATCCACCTCTATGGACTTGGATTGAAGACATTCAGCCAAGTACACGCTGCGAAGTAATATCCGTCCATCGTCGCGCAGGCCAATGAAAAGGCCTGCGCATCTCGGGCGTCAAAATGACACATCGCTACTCCTTTTCAAACCCTTGGCTGGTAAACTTCAGGGTTCTGCTGTTCTCGGTAACGGTTCGTACAACACTATCCGGGGCGCCTTCGGGTAATTCGGCTTCGATTTCTATGGTGACATTTACCCGTGCTCCAACGATGCCTGCAAGATGGGCAATGACTTCCTCCCCAATTTTGCTGGCATCACGACCAACACGGGTGGCATCTAGGGTGGCTGTTCCGTGAAACCGCTTGGGCTTCGTTGCAACAATTGGCTGTGCCTCTAACTTATGGCCGTTGCCCTGTTGCACCGTCCCACCCCTGCCGTCGCCGGTCTGTCCGCCCTCTGCATCATTTGGTAATGGAGCTACAGATACCTCTGCACGCTCTGCTTCAATCTGCCTGCTGGCTACATCGGGTCTTACCACAAGCTCAGATGAGTGGGGATCGGCCAAATGTGCTACTGTGCCGTTGCGCAAGCCTCTGTATCGGCCTGCTGTTTCGTCAAAGCTGTCGGCAAAACCAAAGCTATCCTGCTGCCAGGTGAGAAAGCTCAAGCCTGCACTGATTGCCCCCAACAATACCTTCGGATTCTTGAGTCGAGGCAGGTAGAGGTAGCGTGCAAAATCTTCCACAAGCTGTTTCACCGCCACATGGTCACCACGCCAGAGTGGAATACGGTCAAGCTCCATACGCAAGCGAGTTGGCGCAAAACTGGTGAGGAAGAGTTCATCGGTTCGCAGTTTTTTGCTGGCACGTATGGCCAGAGGGTCGCTGCCGGTGAGGCGCACCGCTTCCCAGGTTATGAGTGCTTGTGGGGAGCTTTGTACCGGCACCAGCAGCCACTGCCATGTTTCGGGCAAACGGGAGGTAACGGCGCTCTCTGCAGCACTTTTCTGGTTTTCGGCCTGTGTTACCTGATAGGGGGAGAGGTTGAGATTTTTCTGCTCATCAAGAATTGAGTGCCAGGCAAGATATTTTCGAACGGCTTCGTCAAGATCCTGCAGACGGGTTTTATCGGCGGCAAGAAATAACAGTGTGTTACGATAGAGACGCGGTGCATTGCCCCGGTTTTCAAGAATTGCTTTTGCGGCCAGATCGGCAGCATTTCCTGATTCCCGGCTGTAGGGGTGGGCAAAACCCAACACGACCAACCGTGCATCCAGATCGTCCGGCACGTCGGCACCATTTTGCGGCATCGGGTGAATGCGATTAAAATCGCCGGTAGTGGCAAGCTCCTTGCGCAACCGTTTTTCGAGTTCGGCTGCCACCTTGTCGGGCTCGCGCTTCAACTGTTCGGCGCGATCTTCGGCCAGCTTAGTCACGGTTGGCTGGGTCGAATACCAGTAGTGGGAGCCATCCTGATAGAGGTAGGTTGCGGCACTTGCCATACGACGCAGGGCATCGCCAAAAATTGCCGGTGATTCGCCGGGCATCACGCAGCCAAGCTTTACCAGCCGGTCATCGATTCCCTTGTGCGCTGCAGCAGTCGTCGGTGCCGAGCCCATGTAGATAGCACGGGCAACCCGGCGGCAGGCAGAATACTTGCCGAGATTGGGTTGCTCACTATCAATTTTAAGCGGTAGCGAGTTCGGCCCATCAACATCCTTTTCGATAACCGGCACCCAGTTATCCGAGAGGTATCGGGTCAATTCGGACTGCACACGAGGATCATCAATGGCAACATTTGCTGGCAGAATAAGCGGGTTGCGGTCACCCTTTTCCCAAAGGCTGTGAATCACCGCCGCCATCAGGCGCAGCACACCGCGCGTGCGCTGGAACTTCACCAGCGTTGACCAGTCGGTATAGAGCCGGTCGAAGATTTCGGGATGAATCGGATAAGCCGCTTTGATACGCTGCTCATAACCGGCATCACGCGTCTCAGGAGGAAACTCGGCCTGCTGGCTGCGGTAAAAATCAGCAAAAGCACGCGCCACCACATCACGCTGCTTGAACTGCTCAGGGTCAGCAAGTGGCTGAAAGAGGCGACGACGCACAATCTCAAACCCCTCCTCAGCACTGGCGGGCCGCCAGGAGGATTCCACCCGCCCGACAACATTGCGCAACCGGTCGAGTGCCTCACGACCACGGGTGCCGCCAACCTCCACATCATTGGCCTGCGTATGTGGCGAGCCGGAGGTATCTGAAGCTGGCAAGCTGATAACCAGCAAACAATTTTTGGCTAACCTGGCCGATTCGGTCAGCACTTGCGCAAAAGAGAACTGCGTCTCAAAGCCACCCGCCGGAAGATCACTCTGGTCGTGCAGTTGGCGGGCATAAGCGACCCACTCATCAATCAGAATCATGCAGGGGCTGTACTCGTTAAAGATCTCGCGCAACAGGTCACCGGGGCTGGTAGCTTTCTCATCATCAGCAGCCACACGGTCAAAAGCCTTTTTCCCGCCGAGCTGCCAGGCAAGTTCACCCCAAAGCGTACGCACCACCGTCCCGTCACCCTTTACCACAGGATTGCCGGGAGAGATCTTGTTGCCCACTAGAACAACACGGTTCACCTTGGGCACACTGCTCACACTGGTGGCGGAGAGAATAGTATCAACGCCGGCAAGCTCGGTCGGTGGAAACCCGGAAAAGAGGTGGTAGAGCGCCAGCATTGAGTGGGTTTTGCCACCGCCGAAGTTGGTCTGCAACTGCACCACAGGATCACCGCCCCCCTGGGTCATGCGTCGCACGGCCCCAATCAGCATCTCCTTCAGGCTTTCGGTCAGATAGGTACGGCGGAAAAACTCCACCGGGTCACGGTACTCGTCAGTCCCTTCACCAAGATGCACCTGCCAGAGATCTGCTGCAAACTCAGCCTGCTGGTAGCGACCACTGGCCACATCATCATGCGGCATCACCACTTCCCGCCAAGGCTTGAGCATCCCTGTTACACCGGTTTCGAGCGCAATGCCTGACGATTTTCTTCGCTCTCCCCTCGCCTGTTCATCAAATCGGAGACGCAGCAACTCCATTTTTGCCTTCTCGACCTGATCGGCTTCCGGTGCGGAGACAGCAGCAAGCAAACGGCCTATGGAGTCCAACGCACGATAGGCATCATCGCTGGAAAATGGTTCCTGATGGGCCCATTTGTTGCGCCAGTCACGGATTTCGGAGACAAGGCTGCGTTCCGAAAAGCCGAGCGTTTTACGGAACACATCGTTCCAGATATCCCACATCAGTTTCAGGAGCGGCGCCACATCCCATTCAGCAATA
>CAIYWF010000034.1 GCA_903929845.1 uncultured Chlorobiaceae bacterium
GAAAAATCGACAGCATCGACCGACCAAGTCAAGGGAAGACGTAAAAGGCTGTGGTAATGAGTAGTTAACTTCTGCATAAATTTAAATGCATCATGATACGCTTTTATTCCACCTTTCCACTATAATATTCCAAGAGCCAAATTCAGTAATGCCACCATAGCCCGTCAGGTTGTAAGCTTCAATTCCATTTTTGCAATCTCATTTGGCTTTACAAAAACGGAACCCGTTGCCCGTTCGATGGGTTCAGATAGTGTTTGGACGGCAACCGCGTGAAGACCAGGAGCCACACCAACCTTCGACCATGATGTTCCTGCAAACTCTTCCTGTGCGATGCCATCTAAAGATATCTCTACTCTCTTCGGATCACTCTTGAAAGTCAGGCAAAGGTCAATCGCCCCCGGATCTTTAGCTTGCAGTAAGGCTGCATCTGCATCTGCTTTTGCCTTTTCATCAGCTTTTGCGGCCGCCAGGGCAGTTGCGACGGCACTATTCAAAGAATCAAGCTGTTTCTGAGTATCCTCTCGTTGAGACTTGATTGCAGAGTCCAGCAGCGAGAGACCAGCATTAAACTCCGCGATCCAGCCTTTGGTTTCCTCTGCCTGGAGTTTGTCCAATTCACGTTCAAAAGACTCGGCGATGGCGAACAGCGCCTGAACATCAGCGTTATCGGGCGGTGATGTTTTTGAAAGTAAATGTTTTGCCCACTCAATATCGAATGAGGTTGTAGCCGACTCCATTGCCGTGACCGTCGTGACATACCGCATCCATCCGGTTGACCAGCCGAAAATCTTGTCTGCCAGTTGAAAGAGACCTGCTGCAGCAAGCAAGGTAATGGCAATCTGCGTGCACAGTAACCTGGTCCCTGCGCTGTCACTTAAACCCGCCAAAAGAGGTAAAGCAGTACCGAAAAGAAGGAGCCCAAAGGTGGTAATCCGGCTTGTCAGCGATATCCATCTCTTGTCTTTGATGCTCCGCCAGTACCAGTTTCTCTTGTCCTTGGAAAGAGCGTGCGCATCTTTGTAAATCTCTTCGAGCGCAAGATTCGGAGTCTTTGCATTGTATCGGTTCCAGACCAGTGAAGATTCCTGTTTCAGATCGGGTTTAGAAGCCATGTAATCCTTAACGTTTTACAATTGAAGGGGATAAATTCCCCGAGGCGCTGCTTCGAGAAGCAATTGTTAAAAATAGCGAAATAAAGTAAAAGTTAAACCTTGATGTACTCTGTCATCCACAATGGGGAGAAAGCGCCAGAGTCCATAGAGCTTTAACCCGGAGGGAGCCAGCCGCATTGCTCTGAATGCCGCACTCTGCTTGCCCATTCCACAAAGATTGAGCTATATTACCAACAAACTATTTATCCCTTTCACTCATACCCATTCCTTTATAAGGCTGTTTTCTCACCACAGAAACACCAACAGAAAAGCGTTATGGCTGACGATAGAAAACGATACATCAAAATTCTTGTTGCTTCACCATCAGACGTTGCCGAAGAGCGCAAGATGGTTGTTGATGTGATTCTTGACTGGAATGCCCGGCATGATCAATCCCCGATAAGGCTTGAAGCGGTCTTATGGGAAAAGTATGCCGCTCCTGAAAATAGGGGCGACGGCAAGGGAGCACAGTCGCCCATCAATCGCCATCTTGTTGAGGGCTGCTATTTTGCAATCGGTATTTTCTGGACACGTATTGGAACGCCAACGAAGGCTGCTCCAGGGGGAGCGGTTGAAGAGATAGAGATAATGCTGGAGAAGAAAAAGCCGGTAATGCTCTATTTTTCCAGTGCACCAGTTCCACGCAACACTATTGATCATGAGCAGATTGCTCAGGTAGACAAATTCAAGGCCACGATGCAGATTGATGGACTGGTGTGGAACTATGGTAGCCCGGCGGAACTGCGTAGCCTGCTTGTCAGTCATCTTGATTTTAATATCTCCCGTTGGTTTCCTTTCCATGAAGGGGAGGGGGTTCTTGAGAGCGGGTTGCAGTTCCAGGCCTTGTGCCGTTATCAGGCAGCGCTGAAAGAGGAACTGGGCTACATTCGCATGCTTGGAATGCCGGGAGTTGAAAGTGTGAAGGTCAACCTTGATGATGATACCTTTGTGCCGTTACGGCTTTCTGACCGGCAGGATATGTTTTTTGGACTGCCTGAAAAGGATTCAGGGAAGAGGCACGATGGAGGTGATCATATTCTCTACCCGGATGCGATTATGAAACGGGCATTCCATGACCGGCGTCATCGCAGGATGCTTCTCGTTATCGGTGACCCCGGTGCAGGAAAAACAACGTTGCTCAAATATTATGCCCTTTGCGCGCTTGATTCGGAGAGATCCAGCCGACTTGGATTTTCAGGGCCGATTAACGTATTCTATCTACCGCTGCGCGAGCTTGTCCGCCATGAGAATGGTCCGTACCACTCTCTGCCGGTAAATCTTGCGCTATGGTCAGAGCGGAATCAGTTGCCCTTCACAGAACAACAGTTCGATCAATGGCTGCAGAGCGGAACAGCTCTTGTTTTGCTCGATGGCCTTGATGAAATCAGCAATACTGATGAGCGAAAAGAGGTGTGCCGCTGGATTGACACTGCCTGGAAAAGTTTTTCAGCGCTTCGTTTTGTGGTGACTTCACGGGCAACTGGGTATCGCCAGGAAGAGGGGGTTGAACTTGCGGCTGATTTTGAACGGGCTGATGTGCAGGACTTTACGGTTGAACAGCAGGAGCTGTTTTTATTGCAATGGTTTACAGCGGCATTTCTTAAAGAGCCTCCTGACATGGGTGTTGACGAAGCAACTTGGCTGGCCAAACGAAAAACAACGGCTGAAGAGCGAACCCGCACCATTGCCAAACACCTGAAAGAGGAGAAGAACAAGGGGTTGCGGCAGCTTGCTGCCATCCCTATGATTTTGCAGATTATGGCGATTCTCTGGAAAGACCGGGACTATATGCCCGAGAGCCGGGTAAAGCTCTATGAGGCAGCAATCGATTACCTGCTTGAATTCAGGGACAAACGCCGGGGAATAACTCCACTTGTTTCGGCAGTGCGTGCCCGCAAGGTGCTTGGGCCGGTCTCTCTGTGGATGCAGGAGGAGCTCAAAAAAGATGAGGCTGAAAAGGAGTCCATGCAGGCAATCATGAAGGAACGCCTTGAGATCCTTGATAATCCCCCATCAGTCGAGGAGTTTTGCAATTATCTTGTTGAACGGGCTGGCTTGCTGGTGGAGCATGGCGGGGGCAAAGCCTACCTCTTTCGCCATAAATCATTGCGTGAATATCTGGCAGGAGTCCAGCTTGCCAAAAAAGTGAGCAGAAACCAAAACTTTTTGGACAATCTGGTTGCCGGTTTTGGTGATGACTGGTGGGAAGAGCCGATCAAATTCTTTATTGCTCAGGTAGATGAGGAGATATTTGATCTTTTCATGGAAAAGCTGTTCCACTCTGCGGTCAGTGAAGAGTTGACACCAAAAAAGCAGTTATTGCTGCAAACGATTATTGAGGAGGCGCCTGAAAAGAAGGTTGATGCGCTGTGCCGAAAGCTGCTCAATTCTGATACTACAGCCTTGCGGCAGCGGGTGATTCTCGACTGCCTGAAAACCATCGGAAAGCCCGCAGCACTCCATGCTCTGGAACAGTTCAGGGCACAAGAACTCGATAAAAAGAGCACAGAGAGCAATGATGTTCTTGATCGGGCAGAAGAGGTGATTATCGCCCTCGGCGGTAAAGCGCTTGAGCGTGCGACTGAAAAGAGTATCAGCGGAAAACCCTTGTCGATTCGCAACCCTCATGAGCAGAATGCAGAATACATCCTGATACCGGGAGGGAACTACTGGTATTCGGCGATGCAGAAAGCGGTGGATGTTGCTGATTGTTACGTTGCCAAATATCCTGTTACCAACAAGCTTTATCGTTCATATATCGCCTGGTTGAAGGAAAAGGATTCCGGGCAGAACCATGTTTCAGCATTCCGGGCAGAATTGGGGAGGATTGCGGAGAGCAAGGAATGGGGGGCAGAGTTTGGTGGCTATCTCAGGGGCGGAAGCGATAATCTTGCCGCATTATTTCGTTCAGAGAATGATGAGGATCGCAAATTCGGTGGAGAGAATCAGCCTGTTGTTGGTGTTACGTGGTATGCTGCCCGTGCCTACAGCCTGTGGCTTTCGTTGCTTGAAGAGAGTACGGGCCATTATCGTCTTGCGAATGAGATGGAATGGGAGTGGGCAGCAGGCGGGAAGCAGGGCACAACCGGGCAGAAAGTGCGTGAATATCCGTGGCTGGAAGAGAAAGGTGGTGCAAGTCCAGGGTTACTGAACTTTTGGGAGAGTAATATAGGAGCTACCACGCCGGTTGGCAGCTACCCTGATGGTGCCACACCCGAAGGGCTTTACGATATGGCGGGCAATGTTTGGGAGTGGTGCCGCGATTGGTATGGAGCTGACGGTACGTTTACCAATCCAATCGGGCCTGAAACTGGTTCGGACCGTGTAATTCGTGGCGGGAGCTGGCACAACCTCGCCGAGTACTGTCGGTCGGCTAATCGCAGCAACGACCCCCCCGGCAGCGGGTACAACGATGTTGGCTTTCGCCTGGTCTTCGTCCCGTAGTCAGTTGGTAGCTCATTCCGGCTTTGCTTTTGAGCCTCCCGTAGCCTACCGGTTACCGCACACGGACCTTGAACAAAAATGCGGTAAATTGCAAGCGTTGAATTCACTGTGAGCAGTATTGCCGTCCTCTATTCTGGTGCCAATAGCCCGGTTTTGA
>CAIYWF010000035.1 GCA_903929845.1 uncultured Chlorobiaceae bacterium
CGAGAAGCTCAATGAGCATCTCACCCTGTTCGACAGGAGTAATCGGCTTTCCAGGCCCTCCAATGGGCAGGATTTTGTTCTGCATGGCAGAGTCTTCAAGGCAGTTGACGATATAACGTGCCAGATCCGATTCACTGATAGGCTTGCAGGCAGTCAGTCGGCCATCACCAAACATGACATAAGGCTTGCCGTTTTTCACTGACTCAACCTGACCGGCAATAGACTTGAAAAAAGCCGTCGGGCGCACAATGGACCAGGTCAGACCCGACTCCTTTAATTCCTTCTCAAATTTCAGCTTCGCTTTCTGGAACTCCAGCAGCGGTTTCTGGACACAAATAGCGGAGAGCAACACAAAATGCGTTGCTCCGGCTGCCTTGCCCGCGTCGAGCGCGTTGCGCGTGGCCTGATAGTCGATCTTCCATGAATCTTTCACTCCCCCATTGCGGGAAGTAAGACAGGAGACCACCACATCAAAGTGCTCTGCCCTGATACCTCTTTTCATCAGCGAATCCATACTGCTTACATCACCGAACCGCACCTCGGAACCTTTCAACTGGGCACGAACCTCATCGGCAGTGGTCGTTGAGCCAATACCCGAACGTTCACGGACAAAACTTACCACATCATATCCTCTGCCAACCAGTTCACGGACAACAAACTTGCCGATATATCCGGTAGCACCGACAACAAAAACACGTTTCTTCACTGAAGAGATAGTTACAGTTTCAATACTGACGGTTGTCATCCCCTTTCCACTGGAGATCGACAGCTCTCCATAAGTAGTAATAGTAAAAAAGGAAACAGCGGAAAATACAGGACTTTTCAGAAAGAACCAACGAAGGAAAAGTTGACGCAAAGACTCAAAGAGTGAAGCTCGAAATTTGGAATAAAATCTTACATTAACCGCGACCAAGTTCTGGCGTTACAGGAATACTGACCGGGAGCAACCGAGATTCTCCTGCGTTTCCCGAAACGGTGCCATGAGTTGTCCTGCAAAACAACATAAAACTGTTATGTCCAGAAATCCTTACATCATCGATGATCAAGAGCCTACTCTGTGTGAATCTGTTTTTGTATTTATGGACATTCTTGGCTACTCCGATCTGATGTTGCAATCACAGAGTGCCAATAAGGAACAACCCGCGCTTCGCGACATTCACAGTGCCTTGTTAGCAAGCCGCAGGCGTCTTGAGTCTCAGACGTTATTTTCCATCAGCAGGAAAGATTTCTATGCACTCAAATCCTTTACCGACAACATAGTTATTGGCTGGCCGGTGCATTCAGATGCACAGGCCGAGTTCGGTATAGCCTTTCCGCGTCTTGCTGAATTTCAATTCAACATGGCCATTCGAGGTTACTTTGTCAGAGGTGCAATTTCAGTGGCTCCTGCATACGTGGATGAGGTTGTCGTTTTTGGTGATGCATTGGCTCAAGCCTACAAAGGTGAGAGCATTCTTGCGCGAGACCCTCGAATCATTTTCACCGATTCAGCCGTGCGCGCAGTTGAACGGCACCTGAAGTACTATTCCCAAGCGGCAAACGCACCACACGTACGAGATATTCTCAAAGATGCAGACGGCCAGTGGTTTTTAAACTATCTGGAGTCGGTACTCATAGCAGAAGACACCCTTGGACCACTCTACAACGAATTTATGCAGCACAAGATTGCTGTTGAAAAAAAACTTTCTGAACACACCTCCAATCCAGAAATCTGGGCAAAGTACGCCTGGGTTGCCGGTTACCATAACTACTTCTGCGACCTGCATACCAACCATTTCGATGATGAACATCGTGTCAATATAGAACTCTTCAAGTCAACCCCTTCGCTCATCGCAGGAGAAGATGACAGCAATGTTCAATGAAGCATAATGGCTGGATTGTTTGAACACTGTAACGGTATTTCTTCGATCAATTATGTTATATTTGAATGCATCAGAAACTGCAGATTTTTTCCAAGCACAACTTTTCTTGTCACTTAAACACACATACGACTATGGCAAACGAAAACAGCGGCGTCTTTTCCGACCTCTTTAATGCATTTGGTACTCTGGCACAGAATATAGCTGACACCTTGGGTAATGGCGTCACTACAGCCACTTCGGTCGTCCAGACATGCCTCGATCTCTGTGCAACAATTGTCACCACCACGGCAAACACGGCCATTCAGCTTATCCAGGGCGTTACAACTGCCGTTACATCAGCTATCACTCCGAAAAAGTAAACACACTCTCTCATTGATCAAAGCCTCTTGCCCAATTCAGCGCATGAGGCTTTGATATTCTGCCTGTATCTTCTTAGAAAAGTGCCGTTGAGCGATATTTTCGGGAATTTATAAAGTTCTATTTCCCGCTGGCCCATGCTGAAAGAGATTGGTCAAAGGATCATGTTTTTCTGGATACAAAGACAAACTTGATGAACTGCAGGAATCAGATAACGCTTTTGATGGATTATACAGAGGCTCATATCCTGACTCAGCAAACCAGAAAACAGCATCAGGAACGCTACGAGGCAAAACTCCGCTTAGTACGAATTCTCTATCAGCATTACTGGGAAAAACAACGTATCATTGATTTATTTTATCCTAACCTGAGCGATGTGCGCTGTAGATCAGCAGTGCAAGAGATGAGGCAAGACCCCTCGAAATCGGCGTGCAGGCGCAGGTTTCAAACCACCGTAAGCGGCGTTAGTCAAAAGCCCTCGTCGTGAGCATTACGGAAAAGGCATCG
>CAIYWF010000036.1 GCA_903929845.1 uncultured Chlorobiaceae bacterium
CGCGGAGCAATCGTCGCTGGTTTCACAGTATCTTGACCTGTTCGTTATACAAAGCTTTGTTTTTATGAATACAAAGTAACAAACCATAAGCAAAGGTTGAATACAAAGCAATAAAACAAGTGCCTTTCAGAGCAAAAACAAACAAAATGGTAAAAAATCTTATTAATATTTAATTAATTTAGGTATACTCAAAATATATCCGAAAATATTTAAGCTATTGAGTGGTAATAGAGAATGATTCTCAAGAACATCAAGAATTTATACCCCTATGAGTCGTTTCTTTGAGCGGTACGAGCCTGAAACCCGTCATTTTTTTGATGAGGTTATCGCAACAGAGGGAGCTCCCCGGCCTCATTACGACAAGATGCTTCAGCGTTTTGCCCAGTTTTCGATTGACGATATCAAGGCCCGCAGGGAGATTGTCAACATTTTTTTCAGGAACCAGGGCATCACTTTTACCGTCTATGGCGAGGAGGAGGGTGTCGAACGACTTTTCCCTTTTGATCTTATTCCGAGAGTGGTGCCAGCGCACGAATGGCAGACCATCGAAAAAGGTCTGGTGCAACGGATTACTGCGCTCAATGAATTTCTGAACGATATCTATCATGGTCAGAAAATCCTGAAGGACAAGATTATTCCTGCAGAACTGATTCTCGGAAGCCAGCATTTCAGGCGCGAATTTGTGGGGGTGAATCCTCCGCTCGGCATCTACATTCACGTCACTGGAAGCGATATTATCCGCGATCGGCAGGGCAACTATCTTGTGCTTGAAGACAACCTGCGCACACCGAGTGGCGTCTCCTACATGCTGCAAAACCGGCAAGCAATGAAACGTGCGTTCCCGGTACTGTTCGACAAATACAAGATCCGACCAATCGAGAATTATCCTCAGGAGCTGCTTCGCACCCTGCAGGAGATCGGGCCGGTTTCGCGTCGCGAACCGAATGTTGTGGTTCTCACCCCCGGCATCTATAACTCTGCCTACTTCGAACACAGTTTTCTTGCCCGCCAGATGGGAGTTGAACTGACCGAAGGCAAAGATCTTGTGGTCAACAACAACAAGGTCTACACCAGAACCACAAGAGGGCTCGAACAGGTTGATGTGATCTACCGCAGGGTTGATGACGCCTATCTTGATCCGCTCGTCTTTCGCCCTGATTCAAAACTTGGTGTAGCGGGCCTCGTCAACGCCTACCGGAAAGGAAATGTCACGCTTGCCAACGCCATTGGCTGCGGCGTGGCCGACGACAAGGTTATCTATAGTTTTGTTCCAAAGATTATCAAATACTATCTCGGAGAGGATCCGATTCTGGAGAATGTTCCAACTTGGTTGGCCAGCAATCCTGCTGACCTTAAATACATTCTTGCAAACCTCGATTCTCTGGTTATAAAAGCCGCCAACGAGTCGGGAGGTTATGGAATGTTGATCGGACCGGAGTCAACCATTGAAGAGCAGGAGAAGTTTGCCGAGATGATAGTAGCCAATCCTCGCAACTACATCGCCCAGCCAACTATTTCGCTGTCGCGCCACCCAAGCTTTTTCAATGACACCGAACTGTGGGGATGCCATATCGACCTACGTCCTTATGTCTTGTATGGCAAAGCTATTACTATAGTCCCCGGAGGTCTGACAAGAGTCGCCCTCAAGCGCGGTTCGCTGGTGGTC
>CAIYWF010000037.1 GCA_903929845.1 uncultured Chlorobiaceae bacterium
GTTGACGGTATATGAGGGGATTGAATAAGGTGATGATGCAATTTTCTCTGGTGTTATGATCGTTAAGTGCTCAAGGAATGAGCTTCGAAGTCCTTCGTGAGCCATCGCAATCGCCTTGCTGTACTGGCTTGGTTTCCATACACCCATAAGCCAGACAATGTCAAACTTGCAGGATTCAATAAAGGAGAATTCCTCATCTGGAACAGTACCGAGGGTTACAGAGTAATTGTGCTCGACGCTGAGTCTCTGCAGCCAGATCCTGGTATTGATTTCGTAAACAAGAGAAAACATTGACGTAGCTCTGTTTAGTTTTTTGTGAACAATTTATCTTGTTTCAATATAGTAACTCTGGAAACGAAAAGTGAGCGGTGGAGGGATTATAAAAACAATGTGTTACAGCCAGGGGATTTATTTGAGAGTAATTTGTAAAAAGGGTAAAGTTATACGAAATTCAACAGAAGATTTTTGCCCAACCTGATTGAGTTGAGAAGGTGGGGATGCGTTCTAACTGTAAACAGGTGCCAGGGAGTATTGACAGATTTTTTAAACGATCTCAATGATGTTCAGCGAAGTGCTGTAGTCGCCACTTCCGGGCCTGTTATGGTTCTGGCGGGCGCAGGTTCCGGCAAGACAAGGGTGATAACCTATCGTATTGCATATCTAATCAATAATGAGGGAGTTTCTCCCCAGAATATTCTTGCGCTTACCTTTACCAACAAGGCTGCTGGTGAGATGCGCCACCGCGTTGACACTCTGCTTCACCAGGGCAGTTCACGAGGTCTGTGGATAGGGACGTTTCATTCTATTTTTGCCCGACTTCTTCGCAACTCTGTCGACCTGATTGGTTACAACCGGAATTTTTCAATTTTTGATTCAGATGACAGTAAAAGCCTGATCAGGCAGTCGATGACTGAACTCAATATTTCCGTCGAGTCAGTACCTGTTAATACAGTGCAGGGGATGATCAGCAGGGCAAAAAACAGTTTTATTCTTCCTGCTGAGTTTCATCGAAATGCCAGCGACTATAACCAGCAGAAGGCGTCACAGGTCTATGAGCTGTACACCAGAAAGCTGAAGGAGAACAACGCTCTTGATTTCGATGACCTGCTTATCAAGCCCCTTGAGCTCTTCAATGCGTACCCTGAAGTGCTCAGAGAGTTGCAGGAATCGTTTCGTTACATCATGATCGATGAATATCAGGATACCAATCGGGCTCAGTACCTCGTTGCAAAAATGCTTGGCGCCGGTCATCGCAACATTTTTGTTGTTGGCGATGACGCTCAATCAATCTATTCGTGGCGAGGGGCTGATATCTCTAACATTCTGAACTTTCAGGATGACTATAATGAAGCACTGACGTTCAAGCTTGTTGAGAACTATCGGAGTACCGGGAATATTCTCAAAGCAGCAAACAGCGTCATTGGTCGCAATCTCAGGCAGATAAAAAAAGAGCTGGTTTCTCATCGGGATGAGGGTGAACCACTGACGCTTATCGAGGCATACAATGAGCGGAATGAGGCTGAAAGGGTTGGAGAGCAGATACGAACACTGCGTCAGAAGCAAGGCTACGAGTTCAAAAGCTTTGCTGTTTTTTATCGCACTAATGCCCAGTCGAGAGTGATTGAGGATATCATGCGCCAGAACAAGATTCCCTATAGACTGTTCGGAAGTGTCTCGTTTTACAAGCGCAAGGAGATCAAAGACGCTGTTGCTTATCTCCGTTTTATTCTCAATGAGCGCGACAGCGAATCATTATTGAGAATTATCAATTTTCCGCCCCGAAAAATTGGTGATGTCAGTATCAGCAAGCTCCGGGAGTTTGCCGAAGAGCGGGAGATAAGCCTTTACGATGCTATCAGACGGGCTGATGAGGGAGGCTTTCAGGCTCGTCTGGTCAATGCTCTTAACTCTTTCAGTAGTGTCATTGAGGCGCTCAAGCTCCTTGCGGTGAACGGTACGGTGTACGAAGTTCTGACGGAGCTTTTCAATCTGACCTCTATTCCGTTACTTTTGCAGGCGGAAAATACTCCTGAATCCATGGCACGTCATGAAAACCTTCAGGAGCTGCTCTCAATGGCAAGGGATTTTTCCGACCATAACCCTGATTCTGGTTTGCTTGGTGATTTTCTGGAGAATATTTCTCTTGCTTCTGACTATGAAGAGACGCAGGATTCCGATAATTTTGTCTCTCTCATGACGGTACATGCGGCCAAAGGTCTTGAGTTTCCTGTGGTGTTTATTACTGGTCTTGAGGATAGACTCTTTCCCTTGCACTGTTATGAACCTGAGGAGCTTGAGGAGGAACGCCGGCTTTTTTATGTGGCAATGACCAGGGCGCAGGAGAAGATATTTCTCTCCTGGGCTCAGAGTCGCTACCAGTATGGTCAGTTGCATCACTCTCTACCATCAATGTTTATCAGCGAAATCGACTCTTCAATAGTGCAGACAGAGGGCGGGAGTTTACTTTCCGACCGAATTGCGAAGGAGAGACCCGTTTCCGGTTTATCATCAATGTCGAGAGGTTATCAGCAGAGAACAACTGCGCCTGTTGCTGGAGGAACAGCTCCAGGAGGTCAGCCAAAGCCTTCGCGCCCTGCACTTCATGCCAGGAAGCCGCAGTCCCGGCAGGCGAGCGTGCAGCGGGCGGTGATCGACACCTCGACCTCGCGGATGATGCCGTCCTTCAAGATGGGGCCGATGGACACGTGGACCTCGCCGGACTCGTCATGTCGCGCTGCGCGCTTGCCGGACGCCGCGACCGCCACGTTGAACGGCTCATGCCCATACGCGATTCAACCGGCGAGGTCTACCTCACGCCAGCGCGCGAGATGAGTGCTTGTCGATCGACCGCGCCCGTCCTGGGCTTGCGCGTGCAGGCATCTGCGCCGGTGTCCTCAAGTCCACCGCCCGGAGCCGGCCCCAGGCGGGGTCCACAGGTCGTGTCCCGAAGTTGGCCAGATGTAGCTGGTTTCGGCACCAACCCCGGCTGGTTCATGCAGCAAGACGGCCAGCACCCGCGCCGCCAGACTGACTATTGA
>CAIYWF010000038.1 GCA_903929845.1 uncultured Chlorobiaceae bacterium
GAGGGTCAGCTCCACATCGGTCTACCCTTCGCTCAACAGGGAGGTTACTGAATAGGATGCCGCAGATCCTGAATCCCCGTCCGGGCAGGCACTGCTCCTTGTCGAAGAACTGCTGATGCAGGAGAGCGGCTTTCAGACCACGGTGCTGCGTTTTGGCGGACTTGTTGGTTATGACCGTAACCCTAAAAAATATATTACAGCCTTGAAAGAGGTGACGAATCCCGATCAGCCGATGAACCTTATTCATCGTGACGACTGCATCAAGATCATTTCGGAGATCATCCGTTTGCAGCAGTGGGGCGAAGTTTTCAACGCCTGTGCACCGCATCATATCCTGCGGCGCGACTATTACGGCAGAGCCGCCGATGCTGCAGGAGTTCCCCAGCTTCCTCTGGCGCCATCTGACGTACCAGCTCCGTTTAAAGTGGTGAACAGCGACAAGCTGGTGAGCGCTCTTGGCTACAGTTTTCTCCATCCCGATCCGGTGGGGTGAGTGGTTGTGTGATGTGCTTGACACACATTATCGAGTTAGGAGTAAAAGCAATAAAGGGAGATGGACTGAAACAGCTTTTGATGATCTTCATGAAATTCAGTTATGAACTGTTGCTGTTGTGTCATAAAATATTATAAATAAAGGAGTTTCAATATGACGCCCCTTGTTGAGCATGTTTTTAAAGCTGCTCTTGATTTGCAGCCAATCGAAAGAGCTGAACTCATTGAAAAATTGTTTCAGAGTTTCGATCGTTCCTCAAGCAAGCACATTGACAGTGCATGGGCGGAAGAGGTTGAATCTCGATTTGATGCTTTTGACCGTGGTGAGCTCAAAGAGTCGCCTGTGGAAGATGTTTTTGCAAGACTCAATCAGAGATGAAGATTTTCATTTTATCAGTTGCTGAAAAGGAGCTTACTGATGCTGTTGAGTATTATAATGACCAATGTCCCGGATTGGGCTATGAGTTTGCTGCTGAGGTAAAACGTGCACTCGACAGAATAGCACTATTCCCTGAAGTATGGCAAATATTCTCTAACCGTTCTCGACGTTGTTTGTTGGATCGTTTTCCCTATGGTGTACTTTACAGAGTTGATAATGACACGATTCGGGTTGGTGCTCTTATGCATCTCAGGCGTGATCCAAAGCATTGGCATAAAAGAAGCGGAAAGTTGTAAGTGAGATCTATAACCATGAACAACAAACACACCGCCTTCCTTCTTGCCGCCCCATCAAGCGGTTCCGGAAAAACAACCATAACTCTCGCACTCTTGAGGATGTTTGCCCGGAGGGGGCTTGCGGTTCAGCCATTCAAATGCGGGCCGGATTATCTCGACACTCGCTTGCACACCATGGCGGCTTCTTTTGGCGGGCGCGAGGGGGTCGGGATCAATCTTGATACCTTTATGGCCTCAAAGGAGCATGTTCAGGGGTTGTTCAGCCGCTACTCATTGGATGCTGATGTTGCTGTTATTGAGGGTGTCATGGGGCTTTTTGACGGGGCTGAAAAATCGCAAGGGAGCAGCGCCGAAATTGCCATGCTGCTTGGTATTCCCGTTATCATGGTCATCGATGCTCAAAGCATGGCCTATTCGGCGGCGCCGATGCTCTATGGGTTTCGGACGTTTGATCCCGCACTGAACCTTGCAGGGGTGATTTTCAACCAGGTCAATACCCTTACTCATTACAGCTACCTTGAGGCAGCAGCTCGTGATGCAGGAGTTGAACCGCTGGGCTATGTGCCCCGCAGCGAAGCGGTTGCCATCAGTGAGCGTCATCTTGGCCTTGACACCTCTGCCGCGTATGACCGGGAGGGAGTTATTGCCGCCATGGCAGAGCATGTTGGTAAAACCGTGAATGTTGATAGGCTGCTTGAGATTGCGCAGGTGGAGAGATCTTGCACTCCTGTTCTTTCGCAGTCAATGGCAAAGGGCCATAAAGTCATTGCCGTGGCCCGCGACGAAGCGTTCAACTTTGTTTATCGCGAAAATATTGATGTGCTCGGCGAGTATGGTCGCCTGGTGTTTTTCAGTCCACTGCATGATGAACGTCTTCCTGAAGCAGACATGCTTTACCTTGCAGGCGGCTACCCTGAACTCTATGCTGAACAGCTCTCGGCTAACAGCGTCATGCGTGAGCAGATCGCCTCGTATTGCAGCAATGGCGGCTGCACCTATGCCGAATGCGGCGGTATGATGTATCTTGGAAAAACAATAACGCTCAAGGATGGTTCGAGTTTCCCGATGTGCGGCGTTCTCGATCTCGATACCACCATGCAAGAGTCCAGGCTGACTCTCGGATACAGGAAAGTTATTCTGGATGGTTCTGCGCAAGAGTTGCGAGGCCACGAATTTCACTATTCACGCATCAGCCGCCAAGGAGCGTTGCAGAACATTGCCGAAGTAAAAAACGCCCGAGGTGAACAGGTGGCAACACCCCTTTTCAGAAAAGGCAACACGACAGCCTCATACATTCATCTCTACTGGGGCGAAATGCGTCAGGCACCCACAATGCTTTTTTCGCTTGAGACTGAATAACTTGATCGGTCGCCGAGTAGGGCCAAGCCCGTATCGAGGCGCTGCTCACAAAATAAACTCCAAATCACAACCATCGGTTACCGATTCTTCGATAAACACCCTTAGTTTCCCAAGAAAAACAAGAAACCTTGCAGAGTCAATGTCTCGAAAATATGCCACACCAACCGGCTGCTCTTGCCAGCCGAGCAAAATTATTTCATTATGTTCAGTATCAATTGATGCTATTCGCTCAGCAATAATCTGGTTCATTGATCCAAGGCTGCTGTTATGCAGAAACGCTTCATCCCAACTGTCAAGTCCATTCCCGCTTTCCGAAATGAATGGCAGCCGGTTTAAGAATTCAGGCAAGTCGTAATGGAAAAACGCGGCATAGTCGTGGGCGCCAATTTCCAGTGAGCAGTATGTTTTGTACGATTTATCCTGAAGCCGTACCCTGTTTATCCTGCCAGTACGATAAATAGACAGTTCATGGTGTTCAGGATTGTTGTCATCAATCAGGATATGTTGAACATTCATAGCTAAGTAAGGCAAAAGGAGAACCTTTAATCAGTAGAAAGAGTTCTCTGTTTTTATGGAATTGGTTTTAACATAGCTATCTTTATATAAATATTATTTACTCTCATTTTTGCGGTCCGCATATCAGAAGATGATGAAACGGGCGATTCATAACAATTTTATCGATACATAAAAGAATGGAAGGAAATTTTTCAGATAGAGTACAGGATGTTATCCGCCTCAGCCGTGAGGAGGCCCTCCGGTTAGGTCATGACTACATAGGTACGGAGCATCTCCTTTTAGGCCTTATCAGGGAAGGCGAAGGTATTGGTGCCAGAATATTAAAAAATCTCAAGATAGATTTGTTTAGTCTTAAGCAGAAGATTGAGGAAAGTACGCACCCCAAGGTTTCTGAAACCCAGATGGGCAATGTTCCCCTCACCAAGCAGGCGGAAAAGGTGCTGAAAATCACCTATCTCGAAGCAAAGATCTGCAAATCGAATATTATAGGAACTGAGCACCTGCTGTTGTCGATCATGAAAGGGGACGACAATATTGCTTCAGAGATTCTCGAACAGTTTGGGGTTACTTATGATCTTGTGAGGGATGAACTTATGAGTATCTCCAGCAGCAAGAGCGAGTCTGATGATCCTCCGATGGAGGGAGCGTATTCGTCTGGAAGCGCTGAACGGCAAAAGAAGCAGGATCCGAGAAAGGGAGAGAAAACAAAAACTCCCGTGCTCGACAATTTTGGTCGTGATCTCACTCGTCTTGCCCTTGACGACAAACTTGATCCGATTATCGGACGAGAAA
>CAIYWF010000039.1 GCA_903929845.1 uncultured Chlorobiaceae bacterium
TTTCGGGTCACAGCCAATGACCATGATTTTCTTGCCCATTTCCGCAAGACCGGCAACCGTGTTTTGTGTTGTGGTTGACTTGCCGATGCCACCCTTTCCGTAAATAGCTACTTTTCTCATTATTGTGCCTTAGTTAGGTTATCGTTGCCTTTATCGTCAAATATTCAGGCTTGATTCATTGTTGCCCTGAATAGTTATGCCTTTTATGAAGCAAGATGCGTGCCAAAGCGTCGACGTTATCGGAATTATTTTTGAAAAACAGGTAGCGGATGCCCGTAACGCAGCATGGCCAAAGGGCTTCAGCCTTTTGCTGCGACGCTGTTTTTATTGTACATGGGGTTGAGTAATGTACTTGCAGGGAATCACAAATGTCGGAAAGAGCTACAAACCGGTAGGAAAATGAGAGAAGTTACGTTTTGGTAGGATGTGTGGCGCATATTTTGGGGGATCGATGATGCTTGAATTCAAGATTCCATTTGCCCCTTCTTTTCTTTCTTTCAAGCACGGAGAATCGATAACGAAATATTTGCTGCTCCCTGCAGCCTATTGATTTCGTTAAAAATACGTCTATATTGTTTGATAATTCAACACTTCGTCATCGGGATTCTGATTTTTTCTTTGCAAAAGTATATACAAAATATGTAGATTTTAGCCAATGTTTGAATGGGATGAAGAGAAACGGTTAAGTAATCTTGCAAAACATAAGCTTGATTTTATAGCCGTGAGCTTTTTCTTTGATGGACGGCGAAGCGTTACCTCAACATCGAATTATTCTTTTGAAGTACGCTCTATTACAACAGCCATCAATGGACGTACATTTTATACCGTAGTTTGGGCATGGCGCCAGGAGCGCCGCAGAATTATTTCATTCAGGAGGGCTCGACATGGTGAGGAAAGAGCGTATCGTCAGATACACGGATGATCAGTTACGCGCAATGTGTGAGCGTGGAGAAAACAAGAGCGATTGGGCACAAGCTGCTGCTATGACAGAGTCGGAGATTGAGGCGGCTATTGCTTCCGATCCTGATGAAGCAGGAATGGTGGTTGATTGGTCAACACTGTCAGTGGATTTACCGCAGCCGAAAGAGGTACTCAACATGCGCATTGATGCCGATGTTATGCAGTTTTTCCGTCGTCAAGGTAAAGGCTACCAGACCAAAATTAATGCGGTTTTGCGTTCCTATGTCGATCAAAAGCTTCGTCCGGAAAAGAGGTAATGACGACCGGCACTGTCGTTATCAGTAAAGGCCCTAAGATTTCCTGTAGATCACGAATGAGCGACAAAAGAGTTGCTTGATGCAGTGACGTGGTATAATCAACAGCAGGATGCACTTGGTAAGCGCTTTCAGGGTCTGGTGGTTCCGCAATTTGGTAAGTCGGTGAGAGTGATCTCTGCAAACCATAGTTTATTTGCGAAGAGTGGCCACTTCTCCTATATTCTTACTTGTAAGAAATTCCAGCAAAAGGAGAGTCAGCATGCACATAGCGAGAATTACCTCTAAAGGCCAGACCACTATCCCGGTATCCATTCGTAAAGCTGCACATTTGAGTGCTGGCGATACGTTGACATTTGAAGTCAAGGGAGATTATCTCCTTGTCAGAAAAATAAACGTATTGGACGATGCATATCTGAAAGGAGTATCGGACTCACTCAATGAATGGTCCTCACCAGAAGATGAGGAGGCATGGAATGCGCTTTGAGGCCTATGATGTTGTTGTTGTCCCATTTCCTTTTACTGACAAACTTGCGGTAAAACGGCGGCCAGCGTTGATCATCTCCAACTACTTATTCAATGATGATCACCATAATCATCTCATTCTGGCCATGATAACCACGGCAAAAAACAGTGAGTGGAGCAGTGATATTCAGTTGAATGACTGGCAGAGTGCAAATTTAACGGTGCCCTGTAAAGTCCGCTTCAAGCTTTTTACCCTTGACAGGCGACTTGTCATTCAGCGTTTGGGGAGTTTGTCGCCAACAGATCAGGATGCTGTAAAAGCGGCAATAACTCATTATCTTATAAATCGTTGAGCATAAAGACTGGAAAAAGAAAATATTGAAAAAATCTGCTGGATATTCAGGTTATCAACGTTGGGCATCGCAAAGATCAGTTATCAAAAAATCAATCCGTAGATTTTGTGATCCTCAGTTTACCGGCAATCTCTTCTTGTGTTAACCCGACATTCCCGCGTGCCTGACGAAGGAGCACCCTTGTCCTGAACTGCTCATACCCTTCATCAAATGACTCTGCAAACTCTGGATCCAGAGCTTTTTGTGCGTCGATAAATGCCTGTAGTTCATCCATCTCTTTTTTCCTCCTCCACAAAACAAGTGCTCGAAAATTTTTTAACGGGGCTTTTCCCGCAGTATTCGTAAAACCAGGCTTTGCCGGTCACTCTTTCGCTACATCAAATTTCCTGCCAACAAGCTATAACTGCGTTGGCTTCAGAGTGTTTTTTGTTAAGCCGATATTTTTCTTCTTGATCTCTGTGCGGGGACTCCATAGAGCATCTGGCAGGAATCAAGGAACGGATACAGTCAGAGCGTTTAAGTGTTACGCTTTCAGCTAATGCAGCAATGGTACTTCTTTACTGGGATATAGGCAAGGTGATTCTGGAGCGTCAGGAAAAACAGGGGTGGGGTGCAAAAGTTATTGATCGCTTATCTTATGATCTGAAAAATTCATTCATGGATATGACCGGGTTTTCTCCCCGCAATCTGAAATATATGCGCAAGTTTGTTGAGTCATGGCCTGACAGGGAAATAGTGCAACGCACCGTTGCACAAATTCCCTGGCGCAGCAATCTTGCTTTGCTTGACAAGCTGAAAGATTCCAAAACCAGGCTCTGGTACGCCAGTAAGACAATTGAGCATGGGTGGAGCCGCGATATTCTTGCCATTCAGATTGAAACCCGCTTACATGAGCGACAGGGTTTAGCGGTCAACAATTTTACGATTGCATTGCCGCCAGCCGATTCAGATATTGCGGCACAAGTGTTCAAAGATCCATATCTGTTTGATTTTCTCGGAACGGCTGATCCTCGCAAAGAGCGGGAGGTAGAGCAAGCACTTGTTGACCATATCCAGCGTTTTCTTCTTGAATTGGGCGCTGGTTTTGCGTTTGTTGGTAAACAGGTTCTACTGGAAGTCGGCAATCGTGATTTTTATATTGATCTGTTGTTTTATCATTTACAACTCCGCTGTTTTGTGGTGGTCGAGCTGAAGGCGGTGCCTTTTGATCATGCATTTGTTGGACAACTTAATTTGTACCTCTCTGCTGTTGATGACTTGATGCGTCATCCCGATGACAAACCGACAATCGGACTGTTGCTGTGCAAGAGCAAAGACAAATTGATCGTCGAATATGCACTGCGTGGATTTAATACTCCAATCGGTGTTGCTGATTGGGAAACCAGACTGGTTGAAATTCTTCCTGATGATCTTAAAGGAAGTTTGCCTTCCATAAAAGAAATTGAGTCTGTGCTGGAGGATGTGGATTGAGTCTTACCTGAGCTGAGCGATTTAGTATAAAAAAAGCCCTCTCCTGATGAGATAAAGTGTTATATTGTAATGGGTAACTACGAAATTACCATTATAGATCACACAACCCAACAGGTAGAGAGCTACATGAGCAAAAATAAGAGGATTCTGCAGAATAAGAAACAGCATAAGCATATTCAAGGCATTCTTCCAACCGATGACCAGTTGACCGGCAGGGCTGGTTTGAGTCTGTTTGCCATGTACCTTCGCAGCATTCAGCTTTTTCCGCTTATCGAGAGTCTGTTTGGCAAGTTGCGTAAAA
>CAIYWF010000040.1 GCA_903929845.1 uncultured Chlorobiaceae bacterium
CCCGATACGATGACAAGCTGGTTCACGAAGGACTCATTATGAATGGCAATCTGAAAACCGAACTGTTGTTGGCCAAGCTGAAGCATTATCCCTACAACAATGCGTCGCAGCTTCTTCAGAAAATGCAGCATTATTCCACACTCTGGGCTGAGGAGCATCATGGTCGAAAAAAAGCTTCACCCCTCAAGGCGATGCTATACGGAATGCTTACTTTTTTGAAATCTTACCTGCTCAAAAATGGTTGGCGATACGGTTATGAAGGGTTGCTGATATCCGTTTCAAATGCGAACGGGGTTTTTTACAAATACATCAAGCTTTATGAAGCCGAGAGAGAGCATCGCCTGTAGTCTCGTTATCACGACCTACAATTCGCCTGAAGCGCTCGATCTTGTTATTCGCAGCGCACTTGCACAGTCTGAGCCGCCCTGCGAAATCATTGTTGCTGACGATGGCAGCACGAGTGATACGGTGATGCTTGTTGAAACGTACCGCGCGGCCTCGACGATACCGGTGGTTCATGTGTGGCAGGAAGATCTGGGTTTTAGAGCTGCCACATCACGGAACAGGGCGATTGCGGCGGCAAAGGGCAATTATGTGGTGATTGTTGATGGGGACATGCTGTTGCACCGTGATTTCATCAAGGATCATAAACGGATGTCGCTTAAAGGGAGTTTTATTCAGGGATCAAGAATGCTGTTGTCACAAGAATACACCGCAAGTCGTATTGCTACGAAAAATATTTCGGTTTCGCTGTTTGAAAAAGGGCTTGAAAATCGTAAAAATGCCTTGCGCTTTCCAAGCCTGTCGCAGTTGTTAGCGTTGAAAAGCAGGTCACTTGCGGGCATAAGAAGTTGTAACATGTCGTTTTTCAGGAATGACTGTATCCGTGTTAACGGCTTCAATGAGGATTTTGTCGGGTGGGGTCGGGAAGATAGTGAATTTGCTGTTCGGCTTGTCAATAGCGGGATTTTACGGCGTAATGTCAGGTTCAGCGCTCTTGCATGTCATCTCGGGCATCGAGAGAATCAGAGGCAGTCGCTTGCCGACAATGACCGGATACTCGAACAGGCTATTGCCGGCAAGCTTACCACATGCCGGAATGGCATCGACAAGTATCTTTTAAACAAATAATTATGAAGATCAGCGCCTTTACCTTTATCAAAAATGGAATAATACTTGGTTTTCCATTTCGGGAATCGATTCGTTCCGTGCTGCCGATTGTTGATGAATTCGTTGTCAACGTCGGCGACAGTGATGATGATACTCTCGAAAAAATCAGGGAGATCGGCGATCCAAAGGTACGGATAATACAGTCGCACTGGAACGACAAGATGCGGGTTGGCGGCTATGTGTACGGTCAGCAGAAAATGATTGCACAATTCAACTGTACCGGCGATTGGGCGTTCTATCTGGAAGGAGACGAAATTGTGCATGAGAAGGATCTACAAAATATTGTCGATGCCTGCCGGAAACACCTGCCGGATGAGCGCGTTGAAGCGCTGACGTTCGACTACTATCATTTCTATGGTAATGCAAACAGTTATCTCGATTCTCCTGCATGGTACCGCCGGGAGGCGAGGATTATCCGAAATTCGATACGCTCCTATGCGCCCGATGGCTTGTATTGGCACGTGCTTACCAGCAAAAGCAAGATTGCCCGCTATCCGAATGCCGCCCATACCGGCGCATCAATCTACCACTATGGGTGGGTTCGGAGCGAGGAGGAGATGAACCGAAAATCGGAGCATGTGCAGAAGTATTGGAACAAGAATCATAAACGGATTGACTACGGAGAGATCGACCAGCAGATTATTCGTCTGTTTACCGGGTCTCATCCCTCAATTATACGCGAATGGCTTCCGACAGAACCGGGAGTTTTTCAGGCAAATTCCAATTATATGCTCACTCGTCGGGAGAAAAAGCATCGGTTCATGTTACGCCTCGAACGCTGGTTTGGGCTGGAACTGAGTAAAAAACATTTTCTCACCATAAAACCGTGATTATCTGATTATGAACTCTTCCATTGTTTTATTGCCGAACTGGATTGGAGATATGCTTCTTGCCCTTTCTGTTGTCATGCGCTTACCTGAAAGCCGTCGATCACATACCACGCTTCTGGTTCCTGGGCAGATGAGCGGTTTGGTCAGGATGTTGTGTGATTTACCGGTCATCGAGTATGGCCGCACTGATGCGGACAATCGAAAACGTACTCTGGAAGCCGTGCGTATGGGGGGGTTCCAGACCTTGTACCTGCTGCCTTTTTCGTTCTCTTCGGCATGGTTTGCGATGAAAACCGGTGTGCCTGTCAGAAGGGGATTATCTCGGGAAATGAGGCGCTTTCTCTTGACCGATCCATTGCCAAGAGATGTTATTAACATTAATAATAACAAGTTGCACCATATCACCAATGAATATGCTGAAATTCTCGATACACCATTTCTTCCTCCAGAAGAGTGGAATGGTGTAACTGTTCTGCATGACAGGAATTATTCAGGCTCGATTGTGTACTGTCCCGGTGCGGCATACGGGCCAGCTAAGAAATGGCGTCATTTTCCTGAACTGGCATTGTTGCAGGATCGTTATAACATTGTCATACTCGGATCGCGTGGCGATGGGGAGTCGGCGCAGGAGATTGTGCTGATGGCTCCCGAAAGGGTGCTGGATTTGACCGGCAAGACTTCGCTGACAGAGGTTGTTGCTATTATGGCAAGTGCTCGAGCAGTCATCTCGAACGATTCCGGTTTGATGCATCTTGCCGCTTATATTGGAACGCCGGTTATTGGTCTCTTTGGTTCTACCAGTCCGGTATGGACACATCCCATCGGTAAAAAAAGCATTGCGCTCAATGTGCCTGAGCCATGTGCCCCATGTTTCGATAAAACTTGCCGCTACCATCACTACCGCTGTCTTGAAAATATTACGCCGAATAATGTCGCTAAGG
>CAIYWF010000041.1 GCA_903929845.1 uncultured Chlorobiaceae bacterium
ATGAGCTTGAAGGTATCCGGGAGATCCTGACGGATAACACGAAATCGACCGTTCGACTCGTTATGAACGCTGAAAAAATGTCGATCAAGGAGACTATGCGAGCACTGACTTACCTGAACCTTTATGGTTTCAAAGTGGATATGGTGCTTGTTAACCGGTTGCTTGATACCAATGAGAACAGTGGATACCTGGAAAAGTGGAAAACCATTCAGCAGAAATACCTTGGTGAGATTGAGGAAGGCTTCTCTCCGCTTCCTGTTAAAAAGCTCCGGATGTACGAACAGGAAATTGTTGGCCTCAAGGCGCTTGAACAATTTGCAAGGGATATGTACGGTGATACCGATCCTTCAGACATGATGTATGACGAACCGCCGATCAAGTTTGTCAGGAACAAAGATGTCTACGAGGTACAGTTGAAGCTTATGTTTGCCAATCCTGTCGATATCGACGTTTGGGTAACCGGTGATGAGTTGTTCGTTCACATCGGCAATCAACGTAAAATCATCACACTTCCGATCAGTCTGACCGGTTTGGAACCGGGGGATGCCGTTTTCAAGGACAAATGGCTTCACATCCCTTTTGATCTCCACCAACATCAGCAAAGTCGAATGCAAAAAGAGTATAACAAGACTCTTAACTGAGTGGTAGTATAAACCCTCGATACAACAGCAGTAAAAAAAAGAATTCGAGCATGAGCCATCCTGAACCTCAAAAAATAAAGCCTCTCAAGATTCTCCTGATCGCCCCAAAAGGGAAAAAAGATTCTAAAACAAACCAGAAGCCATTGTTCAATATGGCAATAGGGGTTCTGGTAAGCCTCACTCCGGAACAGCACCATATTGAGATAGTCGACGAACATTTCGGCGATATTGTCAATTACGACGGGGATTACGATGTTGTAGGCATAACATCAAGAACAATCGATGCTACAAGGGCTTATGAAATTGCCGACAGGTTTCGTGAAAAAGGACAAAAAGTTATTCTCGGCGGGCTGCATATCTCGTTCAATACCGAAGAAGCCAAAGCCCATGCGGATTGTATTGTTTGCGGTGAAGCAGAGAACCTCTGGCTGACCGTTCTTGAGGATGTTGCTCTCAAGCGTTTAAAGCCACTCTACGACTCCAAAGAATTTCCAGCAGTCAAGGAAATTATCCCGCTTGATTACGAAAGAATTGCAAAAGCCTCAAAACGCGAAAAAGTTGATGGGACAAAATCAATTCCTCTTTACATCACCCGAGGCTGCCCATACGAATGCTCATTCTGCGTTACCCCAAATTTCACAGGAAAACTGTATCGGGCGCAGAAACCTGATGAGCTGAAAAAACAAATTGAAACTGCCAAACGAGTTTTTTTTAAAGCAAACGGAAAATCATCAAAGCCATGGTTCATGCTTTGTGATGAGAACCTCGGAGTCAGTAAAAAACGGTTATGGGAGTCGCTTGAACTGATTAAAGAGTGCAATATCAACTTCAGCGTTTTTTTCAGTATCAATTTTCTGGAAGACAAGGAGACAGTCAAAAGGCTTGTGGATGCTGGATGCATTATGGTACTGGTTGGTTTTGAATCTATAAAACAAAGCACCCTTGAAGCCTATAATAAAGGTCACGTCAATTCCGCAGACCAGTTTTCCCGTCTCATTGAGGAGTGTCGTCAGGCTGGCCTGAATGTTCAGGGAAATTTTCTGGTAAATCCAGCGCTCGACAGTTACCAAGATCTGGATGACCTCGTACA
>CAIYWF010000042.1 GCA_903929845.1 uncultured Chlorobiaceae bacterium
GCATAAAGTGCTGATGAACCATCCCTATACCAGCGTCGATGGCATCTCGTGGAGAGGTGAAGCGGACCGCTTCTCCCCGTATGACCACCTCGCCCGACGTCGGCTGGTGCATCCCGTAGATGATTTTTGTGAGCGTACTCTTTCCTGCACCGTTTTCACCGACAAGAGCATGAATGGTGCCCTCTTCGACAGAAAGCGAGATATTGCTGTTTGCAGCAAAGCTTCCAAACGTTTTTGAAACACCGCTCAAACGGACGGCAATACCCATGGCACGAGGATTTTCAGTCGTTATACCCAGCTCAACACGGTTTTGATGGACTCCTTTCCGTCAAGTGCCCTGCGGTAGGCAAGTTCAAACTGTGCAACCGGATAGACCCCGGTGAAAAATTTTTCGGTTTCAAGCCTCCCGCTCTCCAGCAGGGAAGAGGCCTCCTTCAAATGCGAAAGAGTAGTAATGCTGGAGCTGATGATCACCGGCTCCTTATGCTGTATCAGGCGGTAATCATAAGCCATAACCTCATAATTGCCCATCAGCAGAACCACAGCTTGCGGCTTCATCAGGCGAGTGGCCTTTTCAATCATCAGGATTCTGCCGGTCGTTTCAATAACAAGATCGTAGCTGCTGTTGAACTCTTCCGTGAAATCGTCAATGTCGAGAGCAATATGTTCAGCATGGGAGAGCTGCCCCCTGATACTGAAAATTTCTACAGCATCCACATGCTTTATGCCAAGCGAGTGAAGGTACTCCGACACCATGAGCCCCACCGAGCCGAGACCAAGCACAAGGATTTTAGACGAAGCCTCAAGAGGCACTTTGTCGATGGCGCTGACCGCGTAGGCCAGCAGGCCGATGAGCAGATCGCGGTGGACAGGAGGACGGCCCAGAATAAGAACATTATGGCGCGACGTGGGAATGATCTCCGCATGACAACCAGCATAAGGCTCGATGCCCGTCCAGCGATCACCTCTAAACACATAAACAAAATCACCCGGTTGCAGATCAGTGACTTCCGGGCCGGGTTCAATAACCTGGCCGATAGCCTCACTGCCCGGCATGATCGGATACTTGAACACCCTGCTCGATACCGGTTTGTTGGTCAGAAGAAGCCGGTCAAATCCAGGAGTTATAGTACTCGCGATTGTTTTTACAAGAACATCGTCAGGTTGATCGGCATGGTACGCAGTACTCTGCAATTTAAGCTTGTTGGCCTTCTGCAACACAATCGCTTGAGCATCTCCCTTCATGGTCATTGGTGTGGTTACCTCGTGAATTTTTCTGGAGCGTAGAATACCATAGCGGATACCCTTTTGCATCCCGTGATGTTCTTGGGAAGATAAGGAAAAGAGGGAAGATAAACAGGGCAGGGAAATTTGAAAATGGAAATAAATAGATTCAGGATATGAGGCGTTCTCCCATCTTATTTCATAAATCCCGCAGGGATCATATATCGGTAGCAACCAGGCTGGCAAATTTTTTTGCGTCAGTATTGGCCATGCACGTCAGGCTGATACTCATAATTTGTTGTTCTGTACCGGTTGTCTCTTCTCTCCTTGCTGTTTTCGGAAAAGATGCCGAGCTGAAGCTTGGTGTTCCCAGGAGTGTGGTCAGAACGGAACCTACTCCTTTGCTCTTTTGGATGCTCTTTTGTATATTAGCTTACAAAAAGGTGTAAATTGAACTTAAGGGATTATACATGACCGTTTCTGTTGAAAAGGCACCGTTACCGTTGCCGGTAAAACGAGCTGTCATGAAGTTTGGCAGAGATTTGTCGCTGGCGAGGCGCCGTCGCCGATTTTCACAGCAGTCGATGGCTGAGCGGATAGGTATTTCGGTTTCAAGCCTGAGACGGCTGGAAAAAGGCGATCCAACATTGAGCTGGGGCACCATTGCCCGCGCCATGTATGTGCTTGGCGAGATCGAGAAGCTCAATCAACTGCTCGACACGGCAAACGATGATATCGGACTTGTTCTGATGGATGAGCAGTTGCCCCGGCGCATCCGCTCCCGAAAGTCTTCACCGGAGTCTGGTGCGCTATGAGCAGGGCGATGCAGCGAAGCGCCACAATTTGCCTTGGTGAAAGCGGTATGGTTGTTGGCCAGCTTGCCTATTCCCGCAGTGGTGTGCGTGAGAACTCCTCGTTTGTCTATAGCCAGCAGTGGCTTCAGTCTGTGGAGCGCTTTTCAATCTCCCCGGATCTTGCATTGACAGAGACGCGTCAGTACCATAAGGCGGCTTCAGCAAATGACTCCGTTTTTCATTTCGCCGTTGCCGATACGGCGCCTGATGGCTGGGGTTGCCGCATCATTGCACGTGACTATGCAAAGCGTCGTAACGCGCATAAGGCACAAGGTGCTGAGCAGCCTTTTGCTCCTCTTACGCAATGGGACTATCTGGTTGGTGTGGATGATTTCAGTCGGGTTGGCGCCCTGCGTTTGCGCGATGAAACGGGTAACTATCTGCGAACCATCGAGAGTGGCGACAGAGCAACGCCACCCCTGCTGGAGCTTGGCGATATGCTTAGCGCAAGCCATGCCGTTGAGCGAGGGAAAGAAACGGAAGCAGATCTTCGTTACCTCCGTGGCAGGGGTACCTCACTTGGTGGGCTTCGTCCAAAATGCTCTGTCATTGATGATGATGGGCAGTTGGCCATCGGGAAGTTTCCAAGCGTTAAGGATCAGCGCAGTGTGACCAAAGGTGAAGTATTGGCCATGCGCCTTGCAGCGGTTGCCGGTATTGAGGCAGCCCAGGCTCGTATTGTTTATGCCGAAAACTCTCCAGTTGCTGTCGTGCGTCGTTTTGACCGTACGTTTGAGGGCGCTCGTATTCCTTATTTGTCAGCAGCATCTCTTCTTCAGGCCAATCGGGATGATGAGCGTGCATACAGCGAGATGGCTGAGCGCATTATCGCTACCTGTTCAGACCCAAAACACGATCTGGCAGAGCTGTGGCGTCGTATTGTCTTCAACCTGCTTATCACCAATGTGGATGATCATCTGCACAATCATGGCTTTCTGCATGTCGGTCACGGCCAGTGGCGGCTTGCGCCAGCTTTTGATCTCAACCCATTCCCCGACAAGGATCAGGAGCTTAAAACCTGGCTGACGGAGGAGACCGGCCCGGTATCCTCGATCAAAGAGGTGGTGCGTGTTGCCGGGCAGTTCTGGCTCGAAAGAGAGCAAGCTCTCGAAATCCTTCGGCAGGTCTGTAGAGCCGTAGAGAACTGGCGTGTTGTTGCTCTCACCCCGGCAGTCGGCATGGAGTCTCATGACCTGGACGATGTTGCGCCAGCTTTTGAGCACGCACAAATGAGGCAGGCGGTCACTGTTCTCATGCGGGGTTGAGAGGAAAAAAACAAAACTCACCCATTATCGTTGTAATTTGTCGCATGGTCTGAAACTCCTTGTAAACGTTACTGATATCAAAGGTTTAGTCACTTTTATATCACTGTTTTTCATGTTATTTCAGACCTTTTTTATTTTTTTACCGGACGCTACTGATACTGGTAGGTCGTTATCCCGATGGGGTGACACCGGAAGGGTTGTATGATATGGTGGGCAATGTATGGGAGTGGATGGAAGACTTTTATGATGAAGATAAAGAATGGGATTAAGTATGAGTGACGAATTATATCAGTAAAGCTGATGCTCTGCGCTGCTCCTCCCGGCTCAACGTCTTCGTTCCGGTCAGCGGGGGCGACAGCAGTGTGGGTTTTCGAGTGATTCGTTCCAGTCTTTTTCTTCCTGAAAATCTGGGACTCTGATATCTGGAACTCTGAAAAAGAAAGCTCACTCGGCAAGGAAGAACTGACATGGTAGACTGAAAATTTTTTTTGAGATCAGGCTCCTCCTTTTGCTATGAGACATCCTGCCATTCAGATCTTCTCCCATTCAAACTTGCTGACATTTCTTGCCTTGGGGTCAAAGACGATGCCAATCAGGTAGCGTTCGCCAGAGTATTTCTCATAATATTTCATTTTTTTGATCTGCTCAAGCGGCTCCGTATTGGTCATTTTGAATTCAAACAAGTAGGTTCTCCCTTCGGTGTTCAGTGTCAGATCAATTCTGTCCCTGTTGCTCACATCCTCGGCGATGATATCGACACCGACACTGGCAAAATAGGCATAGAGTACGCTGGCGTAAAAGCCCTCATAGCTCTCGATATCATTGTTGGTAAAATTATTATAGGCAATGCTTGCAAAAAGGCGTTTGATGACTGATTCCAGGCGTTCAACAGCTCCGGCGTTCATGATATCAAGCAGCTCATGGCGGATCGGCTCTTTCTGTGAACCGCTGGTCAACGAACGCAAAATATATTCATTAAAACTGATCTGCACCTCCTTGTTTGGAAATCCCAACTCATAGCCAACTCCCATGCCCGACGGCAGCAATCGCTTGATGGTCAAGTAGCCAGTCTGAAAAAGAATCGTTTCCAGATTGAGATTTTCAATGTCAAAACTGTTGACCAGACTCTTGTCAACGTTGATATTGAGAAAATCAGGGATGTAATAGCGGTTTTTATTGATCAACTCAACCAAAAAGCGCGGAGTACCAGTTTCAAACCAGTAATTGTCGAACACAAACCTGTTTTTGATAAAAAGCAGAATATCATAAGGATTATAAACCTTGTCACCCAAAAAGTTATACCCGTTGTACCATCGTTTTAACTGTTCCATATCGACGCCCTCAAGATATGGAGCAAAAGCGGTCTCCACATCAAGCTGGGTGTAGCCACAGACAGTGCCATAGTCAGGGTTCAGGCTGATATCTTCAAGATTATTCAAACCGCTGAAAAGCGAGACTTTGGAGAATTTGCTTACCCCGGTGAGGAAAGCAAAGCGCAGGTACTCGTCATTCTCCTTGATTTTTGTATAAAAGTCACGCATTCCATCCCGGATGGCGAGAGCCTCAGGAATATTTTCAATATTGTCCAGAATTGGCTTGTCGTACTCATCAACGAGAATAACAACCTTCTGATGATATTTTTTAAATGCTTTTTTGATTAATTCCGCAAAACATTGATTGGGATCCTCTTTCTCGTCGCAGAGGATATCAAGCCGTTCCTGATTGTCTTTCAGGATATAAAAGAGGTTTTTGTGCATGCTTTCCCTGCTGCGTATCCCGCCGCTGAAGCTTATCTTGATGACCGGATATTTCACCTCCCAGTTCCATTGCTCCTCAATCAGAAGACCCCGGAAAAGCTCCCGTTTTCCCTCAAAAATATTTTTCAGCGTATCGAGAAACAGGCTTTTGCCGAAACGGCGTGGCCGCGACAGAAAGACATATTTATACCTGTTGATCAGGTTACAGGCAATCTCCGTTTTGTCGATATAGAGATAATCCTCGTTCATGATCTCGCTGAACGTCTGAATCCCCACTGGCAGCTTTTTCATCGTCAAACTCGATTTAAAACATTAAGCTTTATCATAAACGACAGGAGCATTATGGCCTTTTCTTTTGCATCAAGGGATCACTTTTCTGAAGTCAACAGTATAACATTATTAATTGCAGTTATGGCAATGCAGATAACCACCGTTACCCTCGTTCCTGTTGAATGAAGCCCGGAACGTAACCCTTTATAAAGATACACATAAAGGGATTGCATCTGCAATCGCGTTATAAAGTCAGCTCGACATGTTTTTTCCTCCGAATAACCAGAAGACAATTATCCCCGCAGCAGTTCCTCTCTTCTGTTTCTATTCGCGACCGATTATACTATATTCACTTACGCATCTTTTCTCCTTGTCATCCACAACACCTGCGCTATGGCTTTTTCTTGCCTGCATGTCTCGGAATCAATGAAGTGCAAGCATACACAACAAGGAAAAACCAACATGGTGCTGCTGGAAAATTTTTTACCACCCGATGTGCCGTCGAATAATTTCCTGACAGGGAAGAACAAAGAAGAAAATATGTTATGACCCGGAACTACGACAAGTTGAAGACCCTGTTGATTGAGCTTTTTCAGCTCGACCAGCCTGACCTCGATTTTGGTCTCTACCGCATCATGCACGCCAAAAGTGCGGAGGTGACGCAGTTTCTCGACAAGGAGCTGCTGTCGCAGGTGACGGCGGCGTTTGGCCAGTTCAGGAGCGCCGACAAGGCTGAGATGGAGCGGGAGCTGAACAAAGTTATTGCGGGCGTGGAGGCGGCGGGAATGGAGCCTGAGCAATCGCCCAAGGTGCAGGCGTTGCGCGAGCAGCTCAAAAACGACGGCGTTGATGTGGGACGGCTTGAGAGCGAGGTGTACGACCACCTGTTCAGCTTTTTCCGCCGCTACTACTCCGAGGGCGACTTCCTTGCCAAACGGGTCTACAAGCCGGGAGTGTACGCCATTCCTTACGAAGGCGAGGAGGTGATGCTCCACTGGGCCAACAAGGATCAGTACTACATCAAAACCAGCGAGTACC
>CAIYWF010000043.1 GCA_903929845.1 uncultured Chlorobiaceae bacterium
CATCTGGTCATTAGCGCAAAAAGAGCAGCTCCACGGGCATCCCCTTGACGTATAAATCGTATCGATAGAGTAGGCGTTGCCTTTTTCACCGTAACGATCGGGTCGCAAACTGCGGAGCGGGAAGCGGATAGAGTCGATTTCGGCAATAACCGGTCTCGGCTCGGTGTGAACAATGCCGCCGCCCTCTCTATAGGCAATTCCCTTTATGTCACGAGAGGGGCCTTTGAGCACAAGCTCCCGGAAGGTCTCTTCGCCCTCTCCGATGACAACGACGTCAACGCAGGAGAGTTTCAGGACTTCGTCGGGAAGTGCCGTAGGATGAAAGCCTCCCATGACGACAAATGCGCCGGATTCTTTGGCAATGCGGGCAAGTCGTTCAGCCTGGTGAAAAGCTCCAGTCATTGAGGAGATAGCGACAAGATCTACTGGCCGTTTTTTAAGAAGTGAGAGAATGCTTTCAAAAACACCGTCATTGTAGAAGTTGTCTGGCATAACGAGGCTTTCGACATCATGTTCCACGGCAGCCCCAAGGTAACAAACACCGATACAGTCGGTGATGAAGCGGGGAAAAGGCGCTATGATGGTCTGGGGTGCCTCAACGAGACAGAGGTGTTTAAAGTATGCCATAAAATTCTGAACTTGGACGTTGATGACCTGCAAAATTAAGACGGAAGATACGCATTATAGAGTTTTTTTCTATAAGAGTTATCCGCTGAGCCGGGGGCGTCCAAAAGAGCGGCCTCCCGTTGGAGAGAGACCGCTAAGTCAAAATTTACGCCACTTTTACCGCTTCACACAAGAGGTGGTCGTATTTTTTGACTGTTCGAACATCGCTGAACCCGAGTGGTTCAAGAATTTCTTTGTAACGCCCCTGCTGCTTAAAGCCAAGTACTGAAAATGGCAATCCTGCGCCCAGAATATAGTGGCTAAGATAATCGAAATTAGGCTCTTCAGGATCATCGATAATCATATCGAGGATAAGAATCTTGCCGCCTGGAGCAAGAGCTTCCCAGGCTTTTTTGCACAGCATAGAAGTCAATTGCTCGTTGGCCGAGTAGAGAATTCTGCAAAACATGACGACATCTGCCTTTGGGTAGGCCTCTTTATAGATATCAACGGCTACCCCTCTCAGGCGGTCACCAACCCCTTTCTCCACAGCATTTTCATTCACCAAATCAACGGCGCCGGGCAGATTCAGAATGGTAGAATCAAGCTGAGGAAACTTTTTCAGAAGGGCGGCTGAAATATCACCAATTCCGCCACCGACATCCACAAGGGTTTTTGCCGATGAAAGATTTGCCTCTTCGAGGAGCAGCATGATTGCAAAATGGGCATTGCTGCGGTGAATTTCTTCAAAATACCAGTTGTCTTCACGTGTTATCGGTGGATAAGGTACTTCTGCCCTGAAGTTTATCTTACCCCTTACGGCATCAGCTATTTTCGTATAAAAATTCTCTGAAAGGTGTGCCATGGCCTTTGCTACAGGCATCATATAGAGGTTTGGCTGCTCAGGAATTGGCAGGAACATGGCTTTTGCAAAAGGGGTCAGGCTCCACTTGCCACTCTCTTCAGCAGTAATCTCCATTTGCTTTAAGGTCTCAAGCAGCATGAGAAGTCTGCTGGGAACTGCGCCAGCCAGGGCGGCCAGTGTCTCTGTATCCTTTGCTTCATCAGCAAGGTGTGAAAAGAGATCAAGTTCAAGAGCAGCCTTGAAGCATCCACCCTCCACAAGACTTTTAAAAATAAGTTCGTTAGCTCTGTGGTTATGTTTCAGTAACTCGTTGGCGTTCATAAGGTAAGTATTGCTGAATAGTTATTGAAAATTAAATTGTTGTACTGAAAGAGAAAATCCTGTTCAGAGCGTTGAAAGTCCGATCCGTAGATGCTGGAATCATGCAGCTTTTATTTTTTGATGGAATTATCCTGCTCAAAGGTATCCAGTTGTTCGCGAAGATTTTTTCTGAATGCAAGACTGGTGACAAGATTAAGTAATTTATAAGGATTCACTCTCACCCTGTTGGCAATGTTTTTCCATGAATAGGCCTTGTAATAGGAGGTCATGAATTTATGTTGAAACTTTACCGAGTCGTAGATGTCCGAACGAATGACAAGATTCATGGCATTGTATTTTTCCCAATTTTCATCGGTAATCCACCCATTTTTTTTGTATTCCCAGTACATTGTGGTTCCAGG
>CAIYWF010000044.1 GCA_903929845.1 uncultured Chlorobiaceae bacterium
CTGGATTCATTGAAGGTAGAGAACGCAACAGTTGTGGGCCTCTCAATGGGTGGATATCAGGCGTTTGCATTTTACCGGCTCTATCCCGAAAAAACGGCATCGCTGGTACTGTGCGACACCCGTGCTGAAGCTGATGCTCCAGCCGCCCGATCGGCAAGAGAAGATTTTATCAGCGCAGTCGAAAGAAAGGGTGCAGGGGAGGCTGCGGGACGCATGATACCGAATTACTTTACCCCCGACACCTACACTATGAGACCAGAGCTGGTCGCACAGGCTGAAGCCATGATCATAAAGCAGTCTCCAGAGGTCATCAACGGAGCAATGCGGGCAATCATGAAGCGTTCTGATGCAACGTCACTCCTCTCCGCCATTGATTGCCCTGTACTGATACTTAACGGAGAGGAAGACAAGCTCACCACAAAGGAGACTGCTGAAAGCATTCATGCCAGCATACCAGGTTCACTGCTCCGCTTGCTGGCTGGAGCCGGTCATATTTCGAACATGGAGCAGCCTGAAGCATTCAACCGCGCGCTGCTTGACCATCTTGTCACACTTCCAGACTCTCAAGCAGTTCAAAAAAGTTAGGGAACGAGACGCCAACCACATCAATATCGGTAATGTCAATCGCGCACCCAGTTGCTTTACTGGCAATGGCAAAGCTCATGGCAATCCTGTGATCGTCAAAGCTGTCCACCACGACCGTGGTTGAAGGGGTCATCTTGCGCCCCTTGACCACAAAACCATCAGGATATTGCTCGCATTCAAAACCAAGCCGCTGAAGGTTAACGACAAGTGCATCAATCCGGTCGCTCTCTTTGGTTCTCAGCTCTGCGGCGTTATGCAGTTCAAACCGACCAGAGGCAAAGGCTGAAAGAACAGCCAGCATCGGTATTTCATCAATGATAAAGGCAACGAGCTGCGAATCGCTGATAGTGAGAGGTTCAAGCCCCGCATTGTTCTGCACAAGAATATCGCCGATGGTTTCACCTCCAATCACACGCTGGTTTTCTATCGATAACCCGGCCCCAGCTTCTGACAGGATACCGAGAAACGCCGCCCTAGTTGGGTTAAGACAGACATCCCGGATGATGATTTCTGAACTGCGGGCAAGCAGGCCAAGCGCAACAATGAAACATGCTGCGGATGGATCGGCTGGAATAAAGAAGGGCTTTGCTGCAACAGCTTTTCTGCCGGGCACCACAATGACCCTTTCGCCGTTGCGTTCGATGCTCTCAAGCCCAAGCATCACTTCGGTATGGTCACGCGAGAGTACTGGCTCGATTATTCTGGTTTCACCGTCAGCATGAAGGGCGGCAAACGCCACCAGTGACTTCACCTGCGCTGAAGGAACTGGCAGCCGATACTCAATCGCCTTGAGCTCTTTTGTTCCCTTGATCAGAATTGGTGCGGTTCCTGTAGCGGAAAGTTCAATGTTGGCACCCATGAGGCGCAGCGGATCGGCAACCCTTTTCATTGGGCGCTTCATCAGGGAACTGTCGCCAATCAACTCGCTGGAAAAAGGCTGTGCGGCCAGGATCCCGGCAAACATGCGCATGGTGCTGCCTGAATTGTTACACATCAACGGAGCTGATGGAGGCTTAAAGCTCCATAATCCTTGAGATTCTATAACTACCCGCCTGATGCGACGACCATAAGCACCCTCTGCCGTTTCCTGCCGAAGCGTTATCCCTGCATCTTTCAGCACGCCGAGAGTTGACTGATTGTCAAATCCTCCGGAAAAGTTTGTTATCTCTGTTGTGCCTTCCGACAGGGCGCCAATAAGGGCCGCGCGATGGGAGATCGACTTGTCTGGCGGCAATGCTGTAACTTCACCTTTGAAAACTCTCATGAGTCAGTGGATTGGTGTTGACAAAAAAAAAGCAACTCCCCAGAAGGAGCTGCCTTGTGTAACTTTTTCGATCAATACGATCATGAATTGCGTTCTTCGTTTGCCCGCTGGGCTCTCCGTCTGCTTCTTGAGCGCTTCAAACGGCCATCCACTGAAGGTTTAACAAAGTATGCGTTTGCACGAAACTCCTTTAATATACCTGCTCGCTCGTACTTCTTCTTGAAGCGTTTCAGCATCTTGTCGATTGATTCATTATCATTTATCTGCACACTGACCAATGTAAATTCACCCCCTTTTAAAAGATCAACAATC
>CAIYWF010000045.1 GCA_903929845.1 uncultured Chlorobiaceae bacterium
CAACTGCGCCTGTTGCTGGAGGAACAGCTCCAGGAGGTCAGCCAAAGCCTTCGCGCCCTGCACTTCATGAAGGGGTGATGGTGCATCATGCTCTTTTCGGCCCCGGAGTAGTGCTTGATGTTCAGGGAAGCGGGGCAAAGCAGAAAGTCCGGATAACATTTCGCAATGCAGGGGAGAAGACGCTGATGGTGCAGTATGCCAATCTGAAAATTCAGTAGTATGAAAATTCTTTTCGGTGTTCAAGGTACAGGAAACGGCCATATCAGCCGCAGTCGCGAGCTTGTTCGAACGCTTAAAGAGGTCGGTCATGATGTTGACGTTATCATCAGCGGACGAAAGGAGGAAGAGCTGAAGGAGGTTGAAATATTTGAGCCATATCGGGTAATGAAAGGTATGACACTGGCAACCTATAAGGGAAAGCTCAATTATATCGACACGCTGTTTCAGCTTGACCTTGTTCGTCTGATGTCTGATGTCATGATGCTTGATACTACAGGTACGGAGCTCATTATTACTGACTTTGATCCGATTACTTCGTTGGTTGCACGATTGAGAAATATTCCCTCTGTGGGCTTTGGCCATCAGTATGCATTCACCTATGATATTCCTGTTGCCAAAGGAAATTTTTTTGAAAAATACACGTTGCTGAATTTTGCGCCTGCCCGCTATAATGCAGGGCTCCACTGGAGTCACTTTAATCAGCCGATTTTTCCCCCGGTTATTCCTGAGACACTTTATACCCGTAAGGCAGTGACGGTGGTCAAAGAAAAAGTTCTTGTTTATCTCCCTTTTGAAGAGGTAGACGATATTGTGCCCTTTTTTACTCCGTTTGATGGATACGAGTTTTTTATTTATTGCAAAGTGCAGGACAATCGTGATGATGGGCATCTGCATTTCAGAGCATATTCCCGTGAAGGTTTTCTCAGTGATCTTACTGAGAGCAACGGTGTGGTGTGCAATGCGGGATTTGAGCTTCCTGGTGAGGCTCTTCATCTTGGAAAGAAACTGTTGCTCAGGCCTCTTGATGGCCAGATCGAGCAGCAATCCAACGCACTTGGTTTGGTGCAGCTTGGGTATGGCATGGCAATGGATCGGCTTGACGAATTTATTTTGGCCGACTGGCTTCAGCAACCCTGCCGGGAGCCGTTGTGTTATGCCAGAACGGTGAATTACATTACAGAATGGATAGGCAGCGGTCAATGGGATGAGCTGTCGAAATACACCGAGGCGGCCTGGGCGGAAAAATCTTAACCCTTAATTTCAATAATGAATTTCAGAGAACTCGTCATGACCAGCCGGAGTTATAGGAGATTTGACGGCAACTATCCGGTTACCGAAGAGACGGTGCGGGAGCTTGTTGAGCTGGCCTGCTATATTCCGTCTGCCAGAAATCTTCAGCCACTGAAATATATTGCGGTTTGTGAGCCCGCAACTGTTGCGGCTCTTTATCCGTCTCTTTCCTGGGCAGGCTATCTGGCTGACTGGCCAGGTCCGGTTGAAGGAGAGCGTCCGCCAGCTTTTATCGTTATGCTTGGTGATTCAGGAATCTCCAAAGATTTTGCCTGTGACAGTGGTATTGCGGCTCAGACCATTCTTCTTGGCGCAACTGCGCTGGGTCTCGGCGGATGTATTATTGGCGCTTTTCAGAGAAAAAAAATTCGAGAATTGCTGAAAATCCCGGAGACATTTTCGCCTCTGATGGTTATTGCAATCGGGAAACCCATCGAAACGGTTGTTATTGACCAGATGCGAAATAATGATTCTGTTCGTTACTTCAGGGATGCGAACGGTATTCATCATGTGCCGAAAAGAGTTCTTGAAGACATTCTTCTGAAGTTTCATTAACGGGCATGGTGTGCTTCGGGATATATGATCCGTATTGAAGAATTGCTCAGGGCTTACCGACAGGGCTTTTTCCCGATGTCTGATCCTCTTGATGGAAAAATTTTCTGGTGTCAGCCGCATAAAAGGGCTGTGGTGCCTCTTGATACCTACAGCCCTTCGCGTGATGTTCTTCGCCTGATGAGCCAAAAAGAGTTTATAGTGACGTTTGACAAGGATTTTGACGGTGTGATCAGAGGATGTGCAGCGCCACGAAAAAGTGATCAGGAAACATGGATTTCTGGTGAGATTATCGAAGCATATAGCAAGCTTCACCAGCTTGGTCTGGCTCATAGTGTTGAAAGCTGGTATCAGGGGGAGCTGGCTGGAGGCTTGTACGGTATGGCCATGGGCGGTGCTTTTTTTGGTGAATCCATGTTTTTTCGTCGATCCTTTGCGTCCCGCATAGCTTTTGATCGTCTGGTGTTCCATCTGAGGCAGAAAGGGTATCTGCTTCTTGACGCACAGATCATGAACCCCCATCTCAGGAAACTGGGCGCAGTTGAAATTGCTCATGAGGAGTATATGGGGCAACTTGATCATGCATTGCAGAAAAAGATTGTTTTTCTCTAAGCAGGGGAAAAATGATACCTTAAACGATTATGTTTTTTTCTCTCCCGAAGAGGGGGCACCTTTTGGATTATTGAGCTTTAACAGGGGGATTATTTATGTTGTCGAGGGATTTAACGGAAGGCCAGTCACAGACCAGAGTTATCATTTATTCAGGAAAGGGGGGAACCGGCAAAACAACAATTTCATCATCAACGGCGGTTGCTCTTGCACGGCAGAACAAGAAAGTGCTGATCATGTCCTCTGATCCGGCGCATTCGCTTTCTGATGTTTTTAATACCCGGATAAGCCGTAATGATCCACAGAAGATAGAAGGAAATCTGTACGGTCTGGAAGTCGACACGATTTATGAGCTGAAAAAGAACATGTCCGGCTTTCAGAAATTTGTCTCTACTTCTTATAAGAACAAGGGGATTGAAAGCGGCATGGCTTCCGAGCTGACCACCCAGCCCGGTCTTGACGAAATTTTTGCTTTAAGCCGCTTGCTTGATGAGGCACAGTCAGGTAAATGGGATGCTGTTGTGCTTGATACCTCTCCGACAGGCAACACTCTTCGTCTGCTCGCCTATCCAGAAATCATTATCGGCGGCAATATGGGCAAGCAGTTTTTCAAACTCTACAAGAGCATGTCTTCGCTGGCTCGTCCGTTGAATGGAAAATCCATTCCCGATGATGAGTTCTTTAACGAGATCAATGTGCTTCTCAAGCAGATGGAAGATATCAACAAGTTCATTCTCAGTCCCGAGGTTACCTTCCGACTGGTATTGAACCCTGAGAAGCTTTCTATCCTTGAAACAAAGCGAG
>CAIYWF010000046.1 GCA_903929845.1 uncultured Chlorobiaceae bacterium
CAATAACCGGAACCGCAGCTTTCAGGGTAAAGAGGTGGTAGTTCATGCTGTCCTCAAGCGCGTGAAGACTTGCTTCGATGATGTTTGTCGAGACTCCCACGGTGCCCCCAGGTTGAGCGGCCGTTGCTTGATTCTATCAGTACCCGCACTTTGGCGCTGGTTCCCCGTTTCTCTTCCAGAACGCGCACTTTATAGTCAACCAGCTTGATGCTCTTGATTTCTGGATAAAAATGGAGAAGCGCCTTGCGGAGTGCCTTGTCGAGGGCATTGACCGGCCCGTCGCCATCGGCGGCAATATGCTCGATCTCCTCACCAACCTTCACCTTGAGTACTGCCTGGTCAACATTCTTGGCGTCCTTGCCTGACTCAATATGCACCTTGGTTTCAAGTACTTCAAAAAATGGCTTGAAGTTGCCAAGCTCTTTGTGCAGGAGCAGTTCAAAAGAGGCTTCAGCTCCGTCAAACTGGTACCCTTCGTGCTCGAGTTCCTTGATATGGTGGACAATATTTTTATAAAGATCGCTTTTTTCAGGAAGCCCTATGCCAAGCTCCTGCGCTTTGTAGCGGATGTTGCTCTGCCCGGCAAGTTCTGAAACCAGAACCCGTTGATGGTTGCCGACAAGTTTCGGGTCGATATGCTCGTAGAGGGAGCTTTCTTTCATGACGGCGCTGACGTGGATCCCTCCTTTGTGGGCAAAGGCGGATTTTCCGACAAAAGGCGCTCTGGTATTCGATGGCATATTCAGAATCTCATAGACAAACTTCGAGAGTGAGGTCAGTTGATTGAGATGCTGCACAAAGGTGAATGAGCGCTGCAGTTTCAGCATGATATTGGGAATAATGCTGATAAGGTTGGCGTTGCCGCATCGTTCGCCGATACCGTTGATGGTTCCCTGGATATGGGTAGCACCGGCCATAACGGCCGCTATTGAGTTTGCAATGGCCAGATCGCCATCATTATGGCTGTGAATACCCACCGGGAGACCGGTTGCAGCCAGTACATGTCCTACAATATCAGCGACTTCATGGGGTAGTGATCCTCCGTTGGTGTCGCACAGCACAATTCTTGATGCGCCTCCTTCCGCTGCTGCGCGCAGCATGGACAGGGCGAATTCACGGTCATCTTTATACCCGTCGAAAAAATGTTCCGCATCAAAAAAAACCTCCCGTCCCTCTTGCTTGAGGAAGGCAACGGAGCGGTAAATCAAATCGGCATTCTCTTGATCTGAAATGCCAAGACTTTTCATGGAGTGGGCTTTCCATGTTTTTCCGAAGATGGTGATGACCGGAGTTTCGGAATGAAGCAGTCCGAGGAGGTTGGGGTCGCTTTCCACCTTGTCGACAAAACGGGCGGTCGAACCGAAGGAGGTGAGTTTTGCATGTTTGAGATCAAGCTGCCTGGCCTTCGTGAAAAACTCCTCATCTTTCGGATTGCTGCTTGGCCATCCCCCTTCAATGTAGTCCATACCGAACTCGTCAAGCTTTCGGGCAATAAGAAGCTTGTCCTGTACCGAAAGGTTGATATGCTCACCCTGTGTGCCATCACGCAGGGTCGTGTCGTACAGTTCTATCGTCTTTACAATTGAAGTCATAAATCAGCTTTGTGCCATTAAATTTTCCTGTCTTGAATAGTCAAAAATTCCTCCCGCTTCGACGATGTTGAAAACACTTCCAAGGGGATTGATCTTGTAGA
>CAIYWF010000047.1 GCA_903929845.1 uncultured Chlorobiaceae bacterium
GAAACACCATATCATCAGTGACTATTGCTGGACGTGCCATATTCTGTATGCTTCTTGTTTGCCAAAATACGGACAAAATCAATTCATACAGAATTATACATTATGATTATCTTGATTGCAAATTGGAATAAGACTTTGGCATGGTTTGACACTGCATAACAGTAAAGACACCCATGCCCGCAAATGTTGTAGCTCCCGATATCACGACTCTCGACACAGCCACAGGCGTGACGCTGGGTGCTGTCTTTTTTTACCCGCTTCAGTCGGCGACCGGTGATTCGCTCAACAAGATCGGCATCAAAACAACGACTGTGCATGATGCCGTGGCACGAAAGGTCAATATCCTAGCTGCAGGTAAAGAGCGCGATGCCCTGCTTGCCTGCGGCATCGGCAAAGCGTCCGGCAAGCTCCCCCATCGCTGATTTATCAGGCATAACATAACGAATATCCCGCATCCGGCTTCTGATTTTACGATAGTCGTCAAGAAAGCTGATAATGCAGCGCTCAGTGTATCCGGAAAGTTCACCTGCCAGACGGCTGAACGCTGCTGTATGCCATTCAGGAGTAAAACGATCCGTCAGAACAACAGGGTCGTACCGCCACACCACCCTTTCAGGGCCAATCAATCTGGAGAGCCGCCGGAACACCTCAAGAATTTTGCCCTTTTCCGGAACACCAGGCTCAAGCGTCTCATCATAGGGAGTTATTGTAAACAGGATATAATAGGCATATCCCAAAGCATCAATCTCCGGCAAACGGGGCAAAAAGTTTTCAGGATTTTTCGTCCAGAAAACAAAAGCATCAACAGTGTCGGGAGTGAGCAAAATCCTGCTCACCTGCTTCGACTGCATGGGATTACGCACCAGCACCTCCCCAGCCCTCAGGCGATTCAACAGCCACTCGCCATAAAATGCCGGTATATCACTCCTTCTGCTTGCACTGATTATCATAAAAAATTATCCTTCCCACTCTGCACTGAGTGTTTCGGCCTGTTCGAGCACCAACGTTATGGCCTCTTCCTGTCTGGTTGGAGGGTACTTGTATTTGCGCAGGATTCGTTTGACCAGCAGGCGAAGCCGTGCACGGACGCTCTCTCTTGTTGACCAGTCTACCGTGATGCTTTTTCTGAGGTTTTCGGCAAGTTCATGGGCAATTTTTTTGAGGATTTCATCGCTCATTTCCCGCAGGGCCTCTTCATTGTTGGCAAGTGCATCGTAGAAAGCGAGTTCGTCGGTGTTGAGCCCAAGGCTTTCGCCCCTTTTGACTGCTTCCTGGAATTTTTTTGCCATGGCAATCAGCTCTTCGATAACCTGAGCGGTTTCGATGGCGCGGTTCTGGTAGCGTTGGACGACGTTTGTGAGAAGTTCGGAGAATTTTTTCTGTTGAACAATGTTTGTGGCAAAGCGTGTTTTGACCTCTCCTGCAAGCAGGCGTTCGAGTAGTTCTACCGCGAGGTTGCGTTCCGGCATGTTTCGGATCTCACTCAGAAATGCTTCGTCAAGAATGCCGATGTTGGGTTTATCGAGCCCGACAGCTTCAAAAATATCAACGACGTTTTCTGAAACCAGTGCGGAACCAATGATCTGGCGGATAGCCTGCTCTTTTTCTCCGTCGGTTCGTTTTTTTGTACTGATCTCTTTTTTGGTCAACAGCACCTTTACCGTCTGAAAAAATGCTATCTCTTCGCGAACGACCTTTGCTTCGTCAAGCGTTCCACAGAGTGTGAATGCTTTGGAAAGGGCCAGTGTTGTGTCGCAGAAGCGCTTTTTCCCCTCTTCCAGACCAAGAATATGGTTGGCTGCTTTGGCCAGAAGCCGATGTCCACCGGTAAGAAAGCCGCTGTAGTTAAAGCCGTGCAACATCGAACGCAGGATCTCCAGTTTTTCGAGCAGCACAGCAAAGACTTCTGCTGTATCGACAGTAGGACATCCTCGCCCCTTGCTTGCTGTGTAGTCGGCTATGGCTTTTTTCAGGTCGGTTGCAATGCCGATGTAATCGACCACCAGACCACCCTGTTTGTCGCGGAAGACGCGGTTAACCCGAGCAATGGCCTGCATGAGGTTGTGGCCTTTCATGGGTTTATCGACATACATGGTATGGACGCAGGGGGCATCAAAGCCGGTAAGCCACATGTCGCGCACGATAACGATGCGCATGGAATCGTCAGGATCTTTAAACCGTTTTTCGAGGCGCTTTTTGGTTTGATGGGAGTAGATATGTGGCCGAAGCAGTGGCTTGTCGCTGGCCGAGCCGGTGATGACTACTTTGATCATCCCTTTTTCGGAATCTTCACTGTGCCATTCCGGGCGCAGCTCAATGATGGCATTGTAGAGATGAACACAGATGTCGCGGCTCATGGCGACGATCATTGCTTTTCCGGTTTGCGCCTTGTTGCGCTCTTCAAAATGAGCTACCAGATCGGCGGCGACCAGCTTGATGCGGGGTTCGGCTCCTACTACTTTTTCGAGAGCGGCCCATTTGCTTTTCAACCGATTCTGTTCGCTCTCCTCTTCCTCTTCGGCCAGTTCATCCACCTCATCATCAATCTCTGGAAGCAACTCCTTATTCAGTCCGAGCTTTGCAAGGCGGGATTCAAAATAGATCGGCACCGTCGCACCGTCGGTGCGGGACTGCTGCATGTCGTAAATGTGGATATAGTCGCCAAAAACGGCTCGGGTATCGCGGTCTTCGGTTGAAACGGGGGTGCCGGTGAACGCTACAAAGGTTGCATTGGGCAAGGCATCGCGCAGATGCTGGGCATAGCCAACCTGATAACCTTTTATGTCGCCTTTGAACTTTGCCTCAAAGCCATACTGGGTGCGGTGAGCCTCACCGGCAATGACGACAATATTGTGCCGGTCGGAGAGTACCGGAAAGCTGCTCTCGATGGCATCAGGCATGAACTTCTGGATAGTGGCAAAAACTATCCCACCTGATGGGCGGTTGTTCAGTTTTAAGCGCAGATCGTACCATGATTCAGCCTGGATTGGCTCTTCACGCAGTAGATCCTGAGAAAGTGAAAAGACGCCGAAGAGCTGACCGTCAAGATCGTTGCGGTCGGTAATAACGACAATGGTTGGATTCTCCATAGCGGTTTCGCGCATCACCCGAGCAGCAAAGCAGACCATGGTAATGCTCTTGCCCGACCCCTGGGTATGCCAAACCACTCCACCTTTCCGGTCACCTTGCTGCCGGGAGGCCGTAATGACCCGGTCAATAGCCGAACGCACGGCATAGTACTGATGGCCTGCAATTTTTTTGATGAGGGTACCATCATGTTCAAAAAGCACGAAGAAGCGGAGAAAGTCGAGAAGGCATACCGGGTTCAGCACGCCCCGAATCATGGTTTCAAGCTCGCTGAACTGGCCAAGCGGATCAAGCGAAAGGCCGTCAATAGTACGCCATGCCATAAAACGCTCGGCATTGGCGGAGAGTGAACCCATGCGGGCTTCGCTGCCATCGGTTATAACCAGTATTTCGTTGTACTGGAAGATATCCGGTATCTGATCCTTGTAGGTATCGATCTGGTCATAAGCCTTCCAGATGTCGGCGTTCTTGTCGGCAGGATTTTTCAGTTCCACCACTACCAGCGGCAGGCCATTCAGAAAGAGCACAATATCCGGGCGGCGCGTGAACTTTGGCCCCTTTAAGGAGAACTGATTGACCGCAAGCCAGTCGTTCTGACTCACCTCTTCAAAGTCGATCAACCTGACAAAGTCGCCCCGGGTCTCACCCTCTTTCTGGTACTCAACTGGCACCCCGTTGATCAGCAGATGATGAAATGCACGATTGGCCGCAAGCAGAACCGGAGTATCGAGATTCAGCACCTGCTGCAAAGCATCCTCGCGAGCAGCCACCGGCACCAACGGGTTCAACCTTGTGATCGCTTCGCGCAATCGCCCGACAAGCAGTACTTGGGTGTAGTTGCTTCGTTCCGGTGCGGGGCCATCAGGTGCAATGTCGGGGCCGATACGATGAGCGTAACCGAGTTCGGACAGCCAGCCAAGGGCCTCACGCTCGAGTTGATCTTCGGTCATCATTGTACCACCTCCCAATAACCGCCCTTTTGCGGGCCGATACGACGTAACCGCCCCTCTTTTTGCAGTTTCTGCAGATTGCGCTCAATGGAACGGGTTGAGAGGCCAAGAGTTTTTGCAAGTTCTGCAATGGTCATTACATGGTTATGATCAAGAGCATTAATGATTTTCTCCGACGTTTTCTCCGACACTTTCTCCGACGTTTTTGTTAGCGCCTCACGCATGGCATCGTGCAACGCCTGAAGCATGAACTCGATAAACCGAAGTTCCCCGTATAAAAAAACGATAACTCTATACAGTACAAGCAAAAGGGCGGAAAATCAACTTCCATCTACTGGGTACAAACGAATCAATTCCATTGCACGTGTCTGAAGTGTTGTTGGTTCAGTGTCCTGGA
>CAIYWF010000048.1 GCA_903929845.1 uncultured Chlorobiaceae bacterium
CTGCTATAACCTGGAGAACACAATTACTGATGCGCTCTTGCATGAACACCTCATACGAACTTTTATAGAAAACAAAAAAGTGGGGAACCCCCACTCAAGATAAAGATAATTCCACACCCCGTTTCAAATCAAGCACGCCATTATACGAATAAATCTGTCAACAGCAAAATACCTTATGTATCATCCCTCTCTTTATCATTGAGATGACTTTCGATAACTTCAAAATCAGCCTCTTCGAGCTGCTCCCCTGAAGAAAATGAGGCTGGTGAATTGCCGGTACGATCAAAGTTTTTGTAGAACGAAAAAACTTCTCCACGCAACAGACGCAACAGTAATCGCATCACCAAACGCATCACCAGAGAAAAGACAATAACAAGAAGAATAAACTTCAGCATCGCAACAAAACGTTATCGTTGATCATTTCGGGGGTCATATTCTTGCGTCTCTATCTCTGCCATGTTGCTTTGGCTTATCCAGCATGCAGCAATGCCCTGAGCCGAGCCTCATTCACCCGGTATTTGAATGCCTGAACACCGTCAACAAAAATGACTGGAATTTTAAGGCCAAACTCGGCAAGGAGTTCCTGATTATCGGAAATATCTACTTTTTCAAAATCGAAAGGTACCGATAGAGCAACTTTTTGCAGAATTTCCATAGCCTCATCACAAAGGCAGCACTCTTTTTTTCCGTAGAGAGTTACTTTATGTTTTTTTATCGTCATTAGTCAAGCAGTTCCTTAGCAGCAGGTTGATGCAGAATCTGAAGCACAGCCTCCAAGGGGAGTGTTGTCTGTTCCGAAGTTACCAAATTTTTCAGGGTATAGTTCCCTGTTGTATATTCAACTAAGCCAATAAACAACGCATAAGAGGCTCTTATCCTGTTTGCTTCCCTCATCTGCGCTTTCATACTCCTTGCGGCCAAATCTATTTCTGTCCTTATACCCGCCTTACGCAATCGCCAGGCAATCTGCTGAGCGTGATCAGTCAGATCCTGCTGCTGCACAACAACATAAACAAGCGGTCCAGAAGGGTTTAGTGCAGCAAAAAGACCCTGCTTTTCCATCGTTATCAACAGCCTCTCCATTCCAACAGCAAAGCCGGATGCAGGAACATCTGCGGAACTGCCAATTTCACGGGCAAGACCATCATAACGCCCTCCTCCACCTATGGCATCCTGCGCTCCAAGCTCTGAACTTGTCACCTCAAAGGCAGTATGACAATAGTAATCAAGCCCCCGAACAAGACGATGATCGATGTCATAAGCAATAGCCCGTTCAGAGAGGTAGAAAAGTACTTTTTCAAAATCCTGAAGAGAAGAATCATTGAGATAATCGTACAATCTCGGAGCTCCATCAACAAGCTCTTGCACTGCAGGATTTTTTGAATCAAGAATTCTGAGTGGATTTTTTTCGAGCCGCTCTTTCGATGCCTCGTCAAGGATTTCGTGAAAGGGAGCAAAATAGGCCTGTAAAGCCTCTCGGTATCGAGTCCGGTCTGCAGTGTCACCAAGGGTATTGATCCTGAGTTTCAGACCCTTCAAGCCCAAGGATTCAAAAACATGCATCATCAGAGTGATAACTTCGGCTACCGACGCAGGCGAAGAGGCTCCAAGCAGTTCGGCTCCAAACTGTGAGAACTGACGCTGACGTCCTGCCTGCGGTCTCTCCTTTCGAAACAGTTCACCGATATAGAAGAGTTTGTGGACAGGAGCCGAAGAAAACAGGTTTTTCTGAAGTGCGGCTCTCATGACCCCTGCAGTCATCTCGGGACGCAACGTCAACGAGCGGCCTTTCGGGTCGGGTTGAAAGGAAAACATCTCTTTTCCAACAATATCTGTGGTAGAACCAATGCCTCTCTGGAAAAGCTCTGTGTACTCGAAGAACGGAGTCCGTATTTCACTGAATCCATACAGCGACGCAAGAGTATGGACAATCCCCTCAACATATTTCCACTGAGTGGCCTCTTCAGGAAAAATATCCCTCGTGCCTTTGACTGCCTGGTACTGCGACATACTATATCTCCGGAAAATCCTTTTCCTCTTCCCTGAAAAGCTTGATAATTTCTTCAGGTAATTGAGCGAGAACAAGTCTCTGGCGAACATCTTCCCTGCCTGCCAGCCTTGTAATTCGACCAAGGAGCTTCAAATGCTCTGCAAGCATCTCCTCTGGAGTTGCAAGAAGAAACACAATTTTTACAGGTTCATTATCAATTGAATCGAAATCAAGTTCGTTCTTCAGCGTCGCAAAAGCCATAACCGGGTGGCTAACGCCAGCACTTTTAGCATGTGGAAGGGCTAATGTTTTGCCTATACCCGTCGACATGTCCTGTTCTCGCCGAAGAACATCATCCCGAAGCTTGCTGATATCCGTCACTCCGGGATGATCGCCCACAATGGAAATCATTTTTTCGATGACCTGGCTTTTCACGGAGAGGTCAAGATTCAAAACAATATATTTTTCGGAAAGAAGACCTTCAATTTTCATTATGACAACCTCTGGCGGTTAATATCTCCTGCCTGTGGAAGAAAGTTCTCTGCATATTGAATTTTAATCAGGGAATATATAAAAACATTTAGCTTCGCTACCCCAAACCTGCTCCGTCTTACTATCAATTCAGAGATGAAATGTAATAAAGTAAATAAATGGCGAAACAAACATAATTGTATCAAATCGATCAAGAACTCCTCCATGCCCAGGAATCAAACCTGAAGAGTCCTTTACTCCCGCATCTCTCTTTAACATTGATTCAATAAGGTCACCAGCCGGACTTGCCAGACCGATCAGCAATCCTGACAGCAACGCTGCAGTCAATGGCAACTGGGGAATAAAAAATCCGTAAATCATTGATGCAAAAATACTTCCTGCCAAACCGGCCACAAAACCTTCCCATGTTTTGTGGGGACTCAAGCGCTCAAATAATTTGCGGTGAATAAATTTCCCCCCCAATGTGCTTCCTCCGAAATAAGCAAAAATATCAGCTGCCCAGACACAAAAAAACATAAGAAAAACCATGATCTCTCCTTTCCCGCCAGCGGCTTCGAGACGAAGCCTCAGCAAAGAGCCGAAAGAAAGATTTACATAGAGCAAACCGGGCAAAATGGAACCAAGATTAAGCAGAGGAGAGCCCTCTTTCAAAAAAAGCTCCATAACCAGCAGAACAAGAACAACCGCAAGTAACAACTCCCATACTTCAGCAAAATGGAAGTAGAAGTTCACCTGAAAATGCAGCGTTATCAGCAACACAATCCAGAGCGCTGGAGGATGAGCCTTATGCAGTGCGAGACGATGGAACTCAAAAACAGCAAGAAGCGCCAGCAGACAAAAAAAGCAGAAAAACCATAACCCGCCTACCTTGATCAGCCACAGCAGAAAGGGGATTCCGACAAGCGCCACAATGACCCTCTGTAATAAATTAACACTCAAGAGTTTACCCATACATCATATTTTAAACAACTCATCAGTCTTTATCGTCAGCGCTTCTGCTCATCTGGCTTTCGGCCCTCATTAAAGATAAGCGCCGAAAACTGCAAAAGAACTTTAATAAACAGGAGTGAACTACCAGCAACAACAAACCACCACAACGGAGTATTGACCAAATACTCAGGATGAGATCCCAACATCAAATCTCCTCTCCCTGAAAATAGAAGTAACATCAGCGCTGCAAGATTGTTCGCAAGATGAACAAAAAAAGGGAGCGCAATATTACCTGTTCTGCTGTAAATATAGCCAATATAACACCCAAGTAAAGCAAGGGGGAAAAGATTTGCCGCACTCAGATGGAAAAAAGCAAATACACAACCGGTCAAAAGAATGGCTCTGCCTGCCGACATGGAACGAGTATAATTCTGCTGGATATAACCTCTGAAAAAAAGCTCCTCACAAACAGCAGGAGTAAAGGCAAGAACAAATGCAACCGACAAAAACTCTGGAACGGTACGCACCAGCGCAAGCTCTTTGATAAATGAGTCCATCACATCACGCTGACGAACCACTTCTGCTCCTGCTGTGCCAAGAGAAGGCCACAGATAGATATCCTGAAGAGCAGTCACGGTATACAACAGCGGTTGAAGCAGAAAAATTCCACTGACGGCAAAAGCGGCTGCACCA